>SFOL01000062.1 GCA_004552385.1 Bacteroidales bacterium
GTGTACAAAACGGTGACAGATTTCTTGCGGCAACGTCATGCTCAATACCGCCGATTTGACCGGAGCCAAAGAAATCCGTGATATGGTGGAGTCTGAGTGGGACTCGGAAATGCATACTAAGCCACGGCGGAACTTTGCCAGCATAGAACTTTTTGCCGGTGCGGGCGGCCTTGCGATCGGGATGGGAAAAGCAGGGATTGAACATATAATGCTGAACGAGGTGGATCATGACGCCTGCCAGACTTTAATGAAAAACCGACCTCAATGGCATGTCGCCGAGGGAGATGTGAGAAACCTTGACTTTAAAAGGTATGCGGGTCAAGTGGATGTTCTGACTGGCGGCTTCCCATGCCAGGCTTTTAGTTTCGCCGGTAAGAAAGCGGGTTTCAATGATGCGCGCGGGACGTTGTTTTTCGAGTTGGCAAGGGCGGTCAAAGAGACTTCGCCGAAAGTTTTTGTGTGCGAGAACGTCAAAGGCCTTGTCTCGCATGACGACGGGCGGACATTCAAGGTTATTTGCGATGCGATAGCCGATTTGGGGTATACTCTCGTAGAGCCGCATGTGCTTCACGCGGTAAAGTACATGGTTCCGCAAAAGAGGGAGAGGATAATTCTTGTCGCGATCAGGAATGACTACGCCGGCAAGGTGACTTTCAAATGGCCATCGCCATATTATAGGATCATGACGTTGAGAGACGCGTTTTTCAAGGGCGAACTTTATGACTGCGACACCCCCGATTCTTGCGGCGCGTCTTATTCTGCCAAGAAAGAGGCTGTTCTGAAGCTCGTCCCGCAGGGTGGTGATTGGCGGGATCTCCCTCCCGATGTGGCAAAAGACTATATGGGTGTTAGCTATACATCTGGTGGTGGAAAGACTGGCATGGCGAGACGCCTTTCTTTAGACGAGCCCAGCTTGACTTTGACATGCTCGCCTGTCCAAAAGCAAACGGAACGCTGCCACCCGACGGAGACAAGGCCGCTCACCGTCAGGGAGTATGCGCGGATCCAGACATTCCCCGACGACTGGTCTTTTGCGGGAAGCATGGCGTCAAAGTACAAGCAGATAGGCAATGCCGTGCCTGTCAACCTGGCCTATGCTATCGGTCGTGCCGTTGTCCGGCTGCTCAACCAGATAGATGAGCTGGACAGCAAGTAGGTTGGGCTACGCCACCTTTCCCTCCTCCTCCTCCTCTCCATCTCTTGATTTTGATTTCTTTGGCTTAATGACTATTTTTACGCTCTGTAAAAATATAAACAACACGCATAAGCCCTCACTCACTTTATCATAATGTCGGGAGAAAAGTTTACATCTAAGACGGGCGCTATCGCAGCCGCGGCGGGCTCAGCCGTCGGGCTTGGCAACGTGTGGAGGTTTCCGTACGTGGCGGGCGAGGACGGGGGAGCCATTTTCCTCTTTTTCTACGTACTATTCACGGTTGCCATATCCATACCGATGCTCATCTGCGAGTTCTCCATAGGCAGGATGTCGGGCAAGCCCGTCACCGGGGCTTTCCAGGCTTTGCGCCCCGGCGGCAGGTGGCAGGCCATAGGCGTAATTGGTATGCTGACGGCGTTCATTATTCTCTCTTACTACAACATTGTCTCCGGCTGGACGGTTTATTATTCGGTGGCCTCGGTGGGCGGGTGGCTGAGCGGACTTTCGGGCGACGAGGTGGCGCAAGTCTTCAGTGGCGTCAGCTCCGATCCCGTCCGGAGCCTGATCTGGATGTGTGTGGTGATCGGTGCCGTGGCTTTCGTGGTGGCCAAGGGCGTCGCGAGTGGAATTGAGAAATATAGCAAAATTCTCATGCCGCTGCTCTTTCTGCTCATCATCGTCATGCTGGTGAGGTCCCTCTTTCTCGACGGCGCGGCAGAAGGACTCAAGTTCTACCTGAAGCCCGACGTGAGCAAGGTGACGGCTAAGGCTATATTTGACGCCCTGGGTCAGTCTTTCTTCTCGCTCAGCATCGGGATGGGTATTATGACCACTTATGGCGCGTATATTCCTAAGTCGCAAGGTCTTGGTGGCATGGCGGCCCGTGTGGCGATGCTTGACTTCCTCGTAGCGTTCCTGTCTGGCGCTGTCATCTTCCCTTGTGTGTTCGCCTTTGGCATTGCGCCCGACGAGGGTCCGGGTCTCGTGTTCGTGACCCTTCCTAACATTTTTAATCAGATGGCTTTCGGGCAGGTGTTTCAGGCCTTCTTCTTTTTCCTTCTGATGGTTGCAGCCATCACGTCATCCATCTCGCTGCTCGAGGTCGTCGTAGCTTTCCTCAAGGAGTCTTTCGCCATTGGGCGAAAGAAGTCCACCGTGGTGGCATCTGTGGCGGTTTTGCTTTTTGGTGTCGCGTGCGCATTGTCTCCTGCGGTTTTCAATGTGTTTGACAAGGTTACGGCCAACGTCATGATGCCGCTTGGCGCTCTCGCCGTGGTCCTTTTCGTGGGGTGGGGGTTGCCGCCCAAGCGCTTGAGGGATGAACTTGAGGCTGATGGCAGGCCTTTCCGCGTGTTCCGCTCAATGCTCTTCATGGTGCGTTACGTCATACCGCTGGCCATCGCGGTTATATTTGTCAACGGTCTTTACGCCTGGCTCTGCGCCTGACGCGGCGTTGCCGGTCTTGGGTTGTCCGTCATGTTTTCTGAGCGTCCTGTCCGGGGTGGGGTGGCCTCCCTCATGGCTGTCATCCTTGTTTGCGTCCTTGTGACGCGGTTCTGCCGTCCTGAGCCGGTGCGCATCGTCCGCTACGATGTCGTGACTTCCGATTCGGCTACCGGATTTGCCGGCTCCGTTCGTGTGAACGCTGACGGTCCGCGGCGTTTGCGTAAGGCGGGGTTCTCTTATTACCATATTTCGCAGATTATGTATCTGCGCACGTTTGGCTGCGCCTTCCGCAGTTCGGAAGATTTACTGGCTTTGCCTTATGCCGACTCCGCTTTCGTGGCCTCTATAGCCCCCGATATTGATTTTTCTTGTCCGGACACCTGCCTCTCTTTGTCCGAGGTCTCATATCTGTTGCTCGAGAGGAGGAAGGGGCGAGACTCGTGGCGGCATTATGATGATAAGGAGCCGGGTCGGCCCTCCCGCCTCTACTTTCCGCGCATTCCCCTTTTCGCGGCTGATTCCGCCACTCTTGCCGAGGCTGGCATGAGCGCTGCGTCTTGGGATACTTTGGCCGCGTATCAGCGTTCGTTCATCTTGCATGGCTCCATGCCTCTTGACTCTTTGGTGTCGCTTTCGCCTCGGGCCTTGGCGGAGGCTTTGCTGTCGCGTTCCACTCCTCGTGGCGGTTTCACCCCGGCCGCCGTCGACGTGAAGACTTATGATGTCGTGGATCTTAATTCGGCCACTCGTGAGCAGCTTGAGGCCATGCCCGGAGTCGGGGCCAAGACAGCCGAGGCGATACTTGACTTCCGCCGGCGCCTTGGAGGTTATGTCTCTGTAAGGCAATTGCGCGGGCTGTGGCCCGTGACGGATGAACGCTATGATAAGTTGAGAGACTACTTTGTGGTGGCGCCGGGAGGCGCCGTGCCGGTCAATGTTAACGCCCCTAACGACACTCGCCTCAGGCGGCACCCTTATTTCCCGCCGTTGCTGGCCGCGCGGATTGGGCAGATGAGGTTGCGCGCTGACGGGAGGAAGCTCTCCCGTGAGGATGTTGAGAAGTGCGCCGATGGTGTCGAGCTTTCGGAGTTCTTTTGGGATTATGTGGCATATTGACATCATTCTCGTGTGAGTGCATGCGCGCGTTGCGCATAGGGCACTGATTATTTTGCCGCTGTATTTGTACTTTTTATGTTTCGTTGAAAGGTGAAAATTAACGTCTGCCGCTACACCTATTTTGTGTTATTGTGCGAGGCTGTATTTTAAGAGAATCTTGCGGATTATTGTGGGTGGATTATTTTCTTTATTGATTAATGTGCTGTGATATAATGCTTTAGTGTTCTTTGAAGTTTGTTTGTTAAAACATAATTGTCCACCGAATGAGATATTTTTTCACCCTTGTAAACTTAAAGAGTGTATAATTTTGCATCGAAAGGATTTGGCGAATGAGAGGGCGATCTCTCTTGCCAACGGGCGTAAGCCCATCTTTTCGCGGCTGCGCATCCCGTTGTCTTTGTCTACGACAATCAGCGCCCATCTGTTCGCAAATGTTTGAAGTGCACGCCAAACGTTTGCTTCGCTCAGCAGGCCGGGTGTCATGACATGGCCGATGCACCGATGCGCCGCCGCGTCAGAAGAACTAAAAACACAAACTAACGACTTATGAGAATACAAACTCTTGCTTTGATGAGTGCTTTGGCGTTCTCGTCCGCGGCATTGGTTTTGCCGGCGAGCGAGGCCATGGCTCAGTCGGCAGGCACGCTGACCATAAAGGGCCGCGTACTTGACAACAATGGGCAACCCGTAGTTGGTGCTGCCGTTGTGCAGAAAGGCACCACTAACGGCACCGTCACCGACATTGATGGCAATTATGTTCTCAATGCGCCTGCCAATTCCGAAATTTCAGTATCTTTCATCGGCTATGACTCAGCCACTGAGGCTGTCGGTGGCCGCAGTTCTATCAACTTCACCCTCGCTGAGGAGAGCACTGAGCTGAGCGAGCTCGTCGTCGTGGGCTACGGCGTGCAGAAGAAGGCCGATCTCACCGGATCGGTGGCCGTCGTCAACGCCGATGATCTTAAGAAGGTCTCCAACTCCAACCTGTCCACCATGCTCCAGGGTAAGGCCGCAGGCGTCCAGATCACCACCGACGGCCAGCCGGGCGCCGACCCCGCCGTCAAGATCCGCGGACTCGGCTCTTTCGGTAGCACTGCGCCTCTCTACGTCATTGACGGTGTGCCAATGGGAACCACCATACGCGACTTCTCGCCAAACGACATCGAGACCATTCAGGTTCTCAAGGATGCCTCGGCGGCGGCCATCTACGGCTCGCGCGCGGCGAACGGCGTCATAATCATAACGACCAAGCGCGGCGCGAAGAACCAGCCCATGAAGATCATGTATAACGGCTATGTGGGCGCCGACCGTATCAAGGACGGGGTGTATGACGTTATGAACACCGAACAGTACGCCCAATACGTCAACCAGGCTTTCGCCAACTCTGGCACGCCGGAACTCGTGCCGAGCGGCTACGTCAAGGGTAGCGACGAATACCTCGTGGGCAAGGTGGACACCGACTGGTTCGACGAGGTCTTCAAGACAGGTCTCCGCATGAACCACAACCTCTCCATGTCCGGCGGCGGAGAGAATAACACCTATAACGTCTCGCTCGACTACTTCAAGCAGAACGGAACCATGGAGGGCGCAGGTCCCAATTACGACCGCTTCACCGCGCGCGTCAACAACTCGATGGACGTCAAGTTCATCAAGTTTGCCACCAGCGTGGTCTGGAGCCACAGCGCGCAAGACAACATGGCCCTCTCCAACGCCAGCGAGTACGTCCAGGGCCTCTACGGCGGACAATATCCGGTGCTCGGCTCTGCGCTGCTCATGCCCACGGGCGTCAAGGCATACGATGAGAGCACCTGGTGCCTCGACGGCGTATATCCCGGCGCTGCCGAATATAACTACGACAACTTCGGCTTCGGCACCTATTATCCCAGCATCCACGGCGACCTCCGTATGACCAACGTACTGATGACCAACAACCTCATCACGCGAAACACAAAGGTCGACCGCTTTGTCATCACAGGTTCGGCTGACGTCGACCTGCTCGACATGGTCAAGCACAAGAACGACGACCATAAGCTCAACTACAAGGTCAACCTCTCATACAGCAAGACTTATGCCAAGGACAAGACCTTCATCGCGGCTTTCTACGCCAGCAACACCAACTATCTCAGCAAGGATAACGAAAACCTCGTAGAGGGCTATCGCCAGTTAACCGACGGCCTCGTCGAGAACACGCTGACCTACGATGGCGTCTTCGGCTCCAACCACGTTAACCTCGTGGTAGGCCAGACTTTCGAACGCGAGCGTTACCACACCCTCACCGGCACTGGCAACAACCTCTCCGAGCCTTACTATCTGCAGGTCTCTAATGCTCAGACGTTCAAGACCGCCAGCTACGAGAGCGAGCACGTAATCTGCTCATTCATCGGCCGTTTGAACTATGACTTCGACGAGAAGTACCTCATCTCCGTCACAGCTCGCCGCGACGGCTCAAGCCGACTCTCGTCCGACGATCGTTGGGACTGGTTCCCCTCTTTCTCCGCCGGATGGCGCTTCGACCGTGAGGAGTTCTTCCCCATCGACAAGGATATTGTTAACCTCTTCAAAATCCGCGGTAGCTACGGCATCCTCGGCAATGAGAACATCGGCGAGTACCAGTATATGGACGTCATGAGCCGCGGCGACTACACCTACAGCTTCGGCGGTGACAAGGTAACGGGCTCGGCCATCTCCAACTACGTCAACACGGCCATCAAGTGGGAGAAGAAGAAGACTGCCGACATCGGTCTCGACGTCAACTTCTTCTCGAACAAGATCGAGTTCAACTTCGACGCGTTCAAGAGCACGTCTGAGGATCTCCTCTACTCGGTGGCTGTGCCGGCCAGCGCAGGCGCCACTAATACGGAGGTCGTCATGAACGCCGCCACGATGGAGAACAGCGGTCTCGAGTTCGCCGTCACATACCGAAACAACGATCACCCAATCAAGTGGGAGGTGTCCGCCAACGCCACGGTCAATAAGAACGAGGTGACCGGACTTGGCGTCACCAACGAAGGCCGCACCGACGGATACTGCCGCACCATCGTCGGCGAGCAGGTCGGACGCTTCTACGGCCTCAAGCACGGCGGCATAATACGCGACTCCAAGTTCCTCACCGAGCTGCTCGCGGCTCAAGGCAGCGGAAAGCCTACAGCTGACGGCTACGCTGCACCGCTCAACGCCGAGCTTGGCGACTGCTACTACGTCGACGTCAATGGAGACGGCGTCATCACCGAGGACGACCGCGACTTCATCGGTGACGGCATGCCAAAGGTCAACTTCGGCCTCAACGCACGCGTCGAGTACAAGGGTTTCGACCTCTCGATCTCTACCTACGGAGCTGCCGGTTTCAAGGCGCTTGACTACCTCGATGTGGCCCTCCACAGCACCATGGGACTTCAAAACAAGAGCGTCGACATGCTCGACAGCTGGACTCCGGCCAACGTCAACGCAAGCCAGCCCCGAGTTCTCTACACTGGCGACAAGAAGACCATCGGCAACGACTACTTCAGCGACCGTTTCCTCCAGAACGGATCGTACTTTAAGATCGCCAATATCGAGCTCGGCTACAACTTCAACGACGATTGGTTCAACGGCATCTTCTCTGACGTCCGACTCTACGTCTCGGCGCAGAATGTCCACAGCTTCACCAAGTACAAGGGCTACAATGTCGACTTCGCTGGCGGCACTTTCACCCCGGGCTACAACTTTTGCTCATTCCCGACGCCGCGTACCATTATGGCCGGACTCCACTTTACGTTCTAAGACGGCATAAGTGCGCATAGAGTTTTATTTCTCTCATTCGTTAATGACAAGTTTATGAAAACAAGATATATAGCTGTCGCGGCTCTTGTCGCGGGGATGAGTCTCTCAGCCTGCGTCGATGAGCTTGACGTTACAAATCCTAATACCCAGACCACTGAGGACTTCGGCAAAGACGAGGCATCGCTCCAGGAGGCCATCATCGCCTGCTACAACCGAATTCGACTCGAGGGCACATTCGCACGTGTCGGTTACACGATGGATGCCGTCCGTGCCGACGAGGTCTACAGCACGTCGCAAATCTGGTATCTCCCCTATGACGCCCTCAACGTGGCGACAACCGATGAGATTGGCAATCAGTGGATTTGGAGAGACTGCTACCATGTCGTCAACCGTACCAACTTCGTCTTGCAGCAGGTTGAGAATGTGGCGCTCAGCCAAGACGCCTATAACAAGATAAAGGGTCAGGCGCTCTTCCTCCGCAGCCTCGCGTATTACACCCTCGCCAACTACTACCACGAGTGCTGCCTCATCACGAGTTACTCTTCCTACTCCGACATCAACACCATGTACGCCTCCCTCAACACCTACGACGAGGTGCTCGACCAGGTTGAGGCCGATCTCAAGGAGGCAATGGCCATTCTGCCCAGCCGCAATGTCGGCGGCGACTTCGCCAAGGGACGCGCAACTTGCGGTTCGGCCGCCGGATACTACGCCCGGACACTTATGCTCCGCCACAAGTATTCTGACGCCTACACCGTCCTGAAAGACATAATTGCAGGAACTTACGGCACCTACGCGCTCACAGCCGACTACGGCGACAACTTCCGCGAGGGCCAAGCCTACGAGAACAACTCCGAGAGCCTGTTTGAGGTTCAGTATATGGACTACGGCACGGGCGGTGTTGACGAGGAGTGGACTCCCACCAACATATCTAAAGAGGCCACACAGGGCCATGCCGTTGAGAGCAACTACGGCCCTGCGGCTTTTGGCTCTTGGGCCGACCTTGGTGCATCACCATGGCTCTATAACCTCTACAAGGCCGAAAAATGCACCGATGGGCGTCTTGACCCGCGTCTCTATTGGACCTTATGCTCTTACGAGAGCGAGTATGACAGCTATACGGGCAACAACACTGCGGCATATCCCGACGGAGACCCTCGCGCCAACGTCCTTTATCAGGTGCCGATAACCGACGAGAGCGTGTGCCGCTCAAACTCCACCAATGGCGGTCTCGCCATTGCCAAGTGGACCTATGCGCGCCAGAGTGTCATCAGCACCATAACCACCGGCCTGCATAATGGCATCAACCTGCGCCTCATGCGCTACTCAGATGTCCTCCTTCGTGCAGCTGAGTGCGAGAACGAGCTAAACGGCCCCACCCAGACCGCCATTGACTACATCAACCAGGTGCGCCGCCGCGTGGCCTTGCCAGACCTCAAGAAAGAGGACTTCACCTCGGCCGACGCCCTCTTTGAGCAGATCGCCAACGTCGAGCGCCCCAAGGAGTTCGGCTGCGAGAACGGCCGAGGCATTGATCTCAACCGATGGGGTTTCTACTACAGCGACTCGCGTAAGGAGCAGCTAAAGCAGCATATGGCCTACAAGCTCAGCGCTAACGTGAATGACGCTAAACTCGACATCAAACTTGAAGATATCGGCAACAACAGCATAACCAGCTCCATGCTCACATATTCCAAGGGCCGCGAGTACTTTCCCCTCGCCCAGAGTCTCCTCGACGCCAACCCGCACCTCTCCGGAAACTGCTCTTACGAAGGCATACAGCCTGAGTTCCCCTACACCGTGCACCCCGTCGTTGAGCTTTCCAAGTAATAGTTTTTATGACTCGGGCGGAGAGCCGCTTCCGTGAGTGCCAAGGCCATAGTCGGCTTGGCGGCTCTCCGCTCAATATCAATTTCTTAAACGACATATCATATGAACAGCATACAGAAAGGTCTTCTGGTCCTCATGGTCGGATCTGTGGCCTCTGCAGCCTTTGTCGGGTGCGACGAGGACGACACCTTCGATATCAATTCGCCCGATTGGCTCTCGTCAAAGATTGACTCCATCGCCAACTCAAAAAACAATTCCAGCGGAGATACAACCATCATTGAGCTGAGCAACACCACGGTTGGAGCCACGGACAACTCGGCCGCATGGTGGACCGCCTTCTCCGATGCCGTGGCCATACCGAGCGGCAAGAAGCTCACGTTCGAGTTCGATAACTATGGCTCAGGCGCGGAAAACTGGAACAACTGGAATGTCTGCGTCGCCAATAACAAATCGCGCGACGCAGAGGCTTACAAGGAGTACTTCGTGCTCCGCTCCGATGCCTACGGATGGGGGGGCAAAATGGCTGACGAGGGCTACGCCTATGATGCCGAGGCCATCTCTACAAACTACGCCGAAGTGGCGGGCGATAATGAGCAGTGGGCCTTCTTTAAGGAAAAGATGCAGGGCGCGCACACCGTCATGGAGATTCAGCACGTCGCTGCCGGCTATGTCTACTTCACTGCGACTATGACCGCGGCGGACGGCACCAAGCTCGTAGAGGAGTATCACCAGACATGCTCGCCAGCAGAAGATATCTACGCCTTCCTCGTCTGCGATGGAAGCCACTTTGAAAATCTGTCAGCAATCCTTACCCCGGCGTCAATTGTTATCTCCGAGAGCAACCCGGCGCGGATGGAGCTCAGCGGCTACCCCTCTTTCCTCACCCTTGGCGATTCCGCATATTATGATGGTGTCAAAGCCAAGATCTACTTTGAGGATGGGACAACGACCGAGGCCGACACTTCCGAACTCTCTTTTGTCTCCCCCGACCTTAGCTCCCTCGGATCCAAGACCGTGACCGTCATATATAACAAGACGAGCAAAGGCAATTACAGCGCACCTATATACGCCTCGTATGACATCTTGATTACCGACTTCAAAAAAATAGAAGTTGAGGTGGCCAACACCGTCAAGTATTTCTTCCCCAAGGAGGCAGAGTCTGTTCCGTTTATCGTGCCGAGCGCCAAAGTCTATGGCATAGGCAGTGACGGGGACTCTAC
>SFOL01000172.1 GCA_004552385.1 Bacteroidales bacterium
CAGGTTTCCAACATCGACCACGAGAACGTCAACCTGGGCAAGGCTGGCCGCAAGCGCCACATGGGCGTCCGTCCCGGCAGCCGTGGTACCGTCATGAACCCCTGCGACCACCCCCACGGCGGTGGCGAGGGCCGCGCACCTGTTGGTCACTCCGGTCCTATGACTCCCTGGGGCAAGCCCGCTCTGGGTCTCAAGACTCGCAAGCATCATAAGCGCTCCGATAAGCTGATCGTGAAGCGTGCAGGTAAGTAAGAGAGGAGTTTAAGACAATGGGTAGAAGTATTAAAAAAGGACCTTTCGTCCAGGCTGCTCTTCTGAAGCACGTTGAAGCGATGAACGCTTCCGGCAAGAAGCAGGTCATCAAGACCTGGAGCCGCGCCTCCACGATCTTCCCCGAATTCGTTGGTCACACCTTTGCCGTCCACGACGGCCGCAAGCATGTGCCTGTGTACGTGACCGAGGATATGGTTGGCCACAAGCTGGGTGAGTTCGTTCCCACCCGCACCTTTAAGGGCCACACCGGTAATTCGAAGTAAGAGAAGGAGGAACACAACATGGAAGCTCGGGCAATTCTTCGTTATGCCCGCATTAGTCCTCGTAAGGTGTCCATCGTTATGGATCTGATCCGTAACAAGCCCCTGGACGAAGCGCTGGCAATCCTGCAGTACACCCCGAAGGCCGCTTGTGAGCCCCTTCTGAAGCTGGTGAAGTCTGCAGCCGCAAATGCGGAAAACAACTTCAATATGGACAAGAACAACCTCTACGTCGCCGAGTGCTACGTCTGCCCCGGCCCGACGCTGAAGCGCATGATGCCTCGTGACCATGGTCGCAGCTACCGCATCCTGAAGCGCACCAGCCACATGACCGTTGTTCTGAAAGAGAAAGAGTAAGGAGGGAAAACAATGGGCCAGAAAGTAAATCCGCACGGCATTCGTGTCGGCGTTATTAAAGACTGGGACAGCCGCTGGTTTGCCTCCAAGAAGGATTTCAGCGATAACCTCGTCGAGGACGTCCCCAAGATCGAGATCGAGCGCACTGTGGATCCTTCCACTTCCGCTCCCCGCGTCACCGTCAACATCTACTGCGCAAAGCCCGGCATGGTCATCGGCAAGGGCGGCGAAGAGCGCGTTGCACTCCAGAACAAGCTGACCAAAGAGTATGGCAAGACCGTGATCGTCAATGTCATCGAGGTCAAGAGCGCTTCCACCAACGCTCAGCTGGTTGCTGAGGACATCGCTCGTCAGCTGGAGAACCGCGTGACCTTCCGCCGTGCCATGAAGCAGTGCATGCGCAATGCCATGAGCCCCCGCGATCGTTCTACCGTTCCCGCAAAGGGCATCAAGGCAATGTGCTCCGGCCGTCTGGGCGGCGCTGATATCGCTCGTACCGAGAGCTATCATGAGGGCACCATCCCCCTGCAGACCCTGCGTGCCGACATCGACTACGGCTTTGCAGAGGCTGCTACCACCTACGGCCGCATCGGCGTCAAGGTGTGGGTCTACAAGGGCGAGGTCCTGAAGAGCGCTAAGACCGCTCAGAAGAAGGAAGGAGGCAACAAGTAATGTTACTGCCTAAGCGTGTTAAGTACCGCCGCGTTCAGCGCGGCCGCATGACCGGCAAGGCTACCCGCGGCAACGTGGTGTGCCAGGGCCAGTACGGCCTTGTTGCTCTGGAGCCGGCATGGATCTCTTCCACTCAGATCGAGGCTGCCCGTGTTGCGATGACTCGTTACATCAAGCGCGGCGGCAAGGTCTGGATCAAGATCTTCCCCGATAAGCCCGTTACCGAGAAGCCCGCTGAGACCCGAATGGGTTCTGGTAAAGGCTCTCCCGAATACTGGGTCGCTGTGGTCAAGCCCGGCCGCGTTCTGTTCGAGCTGGCAGATGTCGATGAGGCAACTGCTCGTGAGGCTCTGCGCCTGGCTATGCACAAGCTGCCCATCAAGTGCAAATTTGTGGTCCGTGAGGACTCCGTGAAGGAGGATGGCACTAATGAAGGCTAATGAACTCCGCGAGATGCAGACCGCAGAGCTGACCAGCAAGCTGGCAGATCTGAAGGCTGAGCTGTTTAACCTGCGCTTCCAGCATGCCATCAACCAGCTGGAGAACCCCGGCCGCATCGAAGCAGTCAAGAAGGACATCGCCCGCGTGATGACCGTT
>SFOL01000173.1 GCA_004552385.1 Bacteroidales bacterium
ACCGGAGAGCATGGCGCCCTGAATACCGGCATCGATCGCGGGAACGTATTCCTTGGGGATCGCGCCGCCGACGAGGGCGTTGACAAACTCGTAACCCTTACCGGACTCATTGGGCTCGACATGGATCTTGACGTGACCGTACTGACCCTTACCACCGCTCTGACGGGCGTACTTGGTATCCTGGTCGACAGCCTTGGTGATGGTCTCCTTGTAGGCGACCTGAGGAGCGCCGACGTTCGCCTCGACCTTGTACTCGCGGAGCAGGCGGTCGACGATGATCTCCAGATGGAGCTCGCCCATACCGGCGATGATGGTCTGACCCGTCTCCTCGTCGGTGTAGGTGCGGAACGTGGGGTCTTCCTCGGCCAGCTTCATCAGCGCAACGCCCATCTTCTCCTGACCGGCCTTGGTCTTGGGCTCGATGGCGACGCGGATCACGGGCTCGGGGAATTCCATGGACTCCAGAATGATCGGAGCCTTTTCATCGCAAAGCGTATCACCGGTGGTGGTATTCTTGAGGCCGATGACGGCGCAGATGTCGCCGGCGTAGCAGCACTCGATATCCTCGCGGTGGTTGGCGTGCATCTGCAGGATGCGGCCGATGCGCTCGCGCTGATGCTTGGTGGAGTTCAGCACGGAGGTACCGGTGTTGAGAACACCGGAGTAAACACGGACGAAGGACAGACGGCCAACGAACGGGTCGGTCGCGATCTTGAAAGCAAGACCGGAGAACGGCGCATTATCGTCAGCATGACGAACGTCTTCCTCACCGGTGTCGGGATTCACACCGTCGATCGCGGGGATATCCACGGGGGACGGCATGTAGTCGACGATGGCGTCGAGCAGCTTCTGCACGCCCTTGTTCTTGTAGGACGTACCGCAGACGACGGGGACCATCTTGTTGTCGATGGTGGCCTGACGAATGGTCTTGCGGATGAGCTCCTGGGGAACGGGCTTCTCTTCGAGCGCCAGCTCCATGATCTCATCGTTCAGGTCAGCGCAGGCATCGACGAGCTTGGTGCGGTATTCCTGCGCCAGCTCGAGCATGTCCTCGGGGATCTCCTCCACGCGCATGTCCTTGCCGAGCTCGTCATAGTAGATGTCAGCGTCCATCTCCACCAGGTCGATGATGCCCTTGAAGGTGTCTTCAGAGCCGATCGGCAGCTGGATGGGGACAGCGTTGCACTTGAGACGGTCGTGGATCATGTGCAGAACGTTGTAGAAGTCCGCGCCCATGATATCCGTCACAGAGCCGTCCAGAACGCGCAGGGAGCGCTCGACCTCAACGGTGAAGTCGACGTGGCCCGGGGTGTCGATGATGTTCAGACGGGTCTGCGGGAACTGGTTCTTGCTGCCCTTCCAGTAGCAGGTGGTGGCAGCGGAGGTGATGGTGATACCACGCTCCTGTTCCTGAGCCATCCAGTCCATCGTGGCGGTACCGTCGTGGGTCTCGCCGATCTTGTAGTTGACGCCGGTGTAGTACAGAATACGCTCGGTAGTCGTGGTCTTGCCAGCGTCGATATGGGCCATGATGCCGATATTTCTGGTGTTTTCCAGAGAGACTTTTCTTGCCATAATTCTCTCGTTCCTCCGTTACCAGCGGAAGTGGGCGAATGCCTTGTTGGATTCGGCCATCTTGTGGGTATCTTCGCGTTTCTTCACGGCGTCTTCACGGCGCTGCCGCTGTTGTTGGCAGCATCCATGATCTCGCCAGCCAGGCGCTCGGCCATGGTGCGCTCACCACGGGCACGGGCATAGGCCGTCAGCCAACGCAGACCGAGGGTCTGACGACGGGCGGGACGGACCTCCATCGGCACCTGATAGGTGGCACCGCCGACGCGGCGGGACTTGGTCTCCAGGCTGGGCATGATATTCTCCATGGCCTGGTTGAAAACATCGAGAGGCTCGTTGCCGGTCTTGTCCTTGATCATGTCGAACGCGCTGTAGACGACCTTCTGGGCGACGCCCTTCTTGCCGTCGAGCATCACGCTGTTGACGAGCTTGGTCACCAGGACGCTGTTGTACATAGGATCGGGCAGAACTTCTCTCTTGGGAACATTACCTCTTCTGGGCACTTTGCTTCCCTCCTTCTTATAATTTAGAAATCATAGGTACTCGCGAATGGGG
>SFOL01000174.1 GCA_004552385.1 Bacteroidales bacterium
GTCGTTCAGGTCGAGCGTGAGCAGGCTCCTGTCCGTGAGCGGGACAAGCTCGCCATTCGCGGCGACCACCTCAGGCGTGATCTTCACGCGGGTGTAAAATGCGCCGGAGCCGACGTTCTCCACATAAACCACTTTGTCCACGACGCTGCCGGGCATGGCGCTCACCGTGGTAAACGGTTGGCCGCTGCCGTCCTCGTCGTGCAGTGCAAGCTTGACGGAGCCCATCGTGATGACGTTATCCGCCCGGCCGACGGCCGAGAAATACGCCCACGTGCCGACCGCGAGCAGCGCCACCGCCAGGACAAGCACCGCCGCGATGGTCCATTTCTTCTTCATGCACAAACCACCTTTCTCCTTGAGGGACTGTTTCTTGATGCTGAGGGATTCTCCGCGCCCGGGAGGGCGCGCGCAGGAAATTTTTGTGGGATCATCATTTCTGTCTGCGCGCGGACGGCGGCAGCGCCGCCGCCCGCGCCCGGACGGAACCGGGAATAAAGGGCCGAAAGGGGCCGGGGAAGCTTTGGCCCGGCCGGCGTCTGCGCCGGACGGAAGCCAGCCCCTTTCGGGCCCGTAGGCTCCGAGTGGGGCGGCGCGGCGCGCCGCCCCATCGGGGTCAAAATGTTGGGGAATTACTTGATGCCGTGATAGCCATTGTAAGCCGCATAGACATCCGCGAAGCCATCGGCCTGAATCGCGTAAGCGCGAACGATGATGTCGACGCCCTTGGTGAAATCATAGTCGATAGGCTTGCCATTGATGGTGTACTGGCCCTTATCATTGGTATCGACCTTGGAGTCCATGTAAACCTGGCTCATACCAAGCGTAGTCTCCTCACCGGCTTTCAGCTTGCCATGATACAGCTTGATGTACTTGTTGTAGACAACACCATCAATCGTCTCGGTGCCAGCAAAGCCCTCGGGGCCAAGGATGCTCGCAAGCTCTTCATTCGGATCGAGATCCCAGGTCTGTTCAAGCGGCAGCGCCTCCTCCTGGCCTGCTGCCCAAAATCTGCTGTCATTACGATACTTATCCCAAGTGCTGCCCGGGGTGTTAATGTGAATGATGTTGTTCGTGCCGGTAGAACCATCCGTGCTGTCGAGCGCTGCAGGAATCAGTTCAGCGCTGCAGGAATCAGTTCCTCAAGCCAAACATAGGCTTCTTCGGAGCCCGTATTGTTGGTGATGGTCACTCTCTTGGCAATGTTGTTCTTGGTCTGGGAACCCGGCAAGAGCTTCTGACCCTGAGTAAACTTAGTGCCATCGGCGTTCATTTCGTTCAGGGTAATGCTGACTTTGCCAGTAGTAAACGTGTTGGTCTCGGTCTTCGTATCAGTGAAGTACGCGAGGGTACCGCCGACGACGAGCGCCGCGACGAGCATGACTGCGATGGCAGCCACAAGAATGGTTTTCTTTTTCATATGTAGCGTTCTCCTTTTCTATTTTTACGCACAGCCTTCTGTGCGTATATTACATGTACATGGGAAAAGCGAGGGGTGATTACTTGGAAGCTTCCTGATAAGCAGCAAGCGGGGTCATGCCAGCGGCCTGGCAAGCATAGGCCTGGAACGTCAGTGTAGCAGTCTCTGTAGTCACAGACGCAACCTGCGTCTCGTTGCTGGAAACAGTAATGGTGTTATCAGTCTGGTCAATCTGTGCAAGAACCTTGGTAGCAGCGAGGTTGCCCGTCAGAATCGCCGCATCTGTACCGTTCACTGTATAAACATAAACGCCATCAGCGCCTGCCAGCGGCATCCACTTGGTGGTGTCAACAGTATAGGACAGCGGCCCATTTTCGCTATAGGCAGTACCAGCCGTAACCTTCACAAACAGGTAGTACTCACCCGTGCTCGTATTGCCCGACACTTCAACGGTCGGATCCTTCGGCAGATTCACGCCCGGCATAACGGTGTAGGTGTTGTAAACGCCATTATTGTCCGGAGTAGCCACGGCGTTGGTAAGCTGATAGGAGCCGTCATTCTGCTTTTTAGCAACGTGCTCGTACAGCTTCAGGCTATTCTGGTCAATAATCTTGCCAGCGACGAAGGTGTTCTTAACTTCCGCAGTCTGCGCCGTCAGGTACGCATACGTTGCGCCGACCGCCAGCGCCACGACGAGCACGAGCGCGATGGCGATCGTCAGAGTTTTCTTCTTCATGTTGTCATGTTTTCCTCCCTTACATTTGTTCAAAGCTTCCTATGTCCAACAGCGCCGTGCCGGGCGCTGCCAGCGATCACTAAGTTAATGCACGAACAGGCAAAA
>SFOL01000175.1 GCA_004552385.1 Bacteroidales bacterium
CGAGCTCCCCGAGAACGTGAAAACGGGAAAAGGGTTCGACTGGACCGCCTTCTATTTCTCGGACGGGACCGACGCCTCGTCTCCCATCTCTTCCTTCCTGGTCGCGGACGAACCCCTTTTCCAAAAGACGCTCAAGGCGGCGGAGGATACTCTTTCGGTGAACTCATCGACTGGGTATCCGAATTCCTCATCGGTCTATTTTTGCCTTTGCGAAGCATCTTCAATGAAAATCTCTTTCAATCAACTCTCGAGCCAAAATACCCGCGTCATGACCCTCGGGGAGACTGCCCAAATCGACGGGCGGGATTGCATCGTGCTCGCCGGTCGAGTTTGGTACGACTATAAATCGGCGACCTCGACGTCGGGAGCCTATCTATATAAACTTTGGTACGACAAAAACGGTTTGTTCGTCAAGGAAGAGCAGGTCGGCGGGATCGAGAATCTTCTCAACAACATCACCGCCCCGAAGTGCGCCCGCGTCTTCTCCGGCACGAGCGCGAGGCCGACGTCCATGGCCGCGATCCTGCGTCTCCCGACGCTCGACATCTTCTTCAAGAAGGACGTCGACGACCTCGACCGCATTGTCGCGGAGAGCGATATCGACAGGACCGCCCTCGGGCTCAAGAAGGCGATAGCCCTTCCTTATCGCCCCTTCGACCGCGATGCCTCCGGATACCTGCCGGAAGGATGCTTCGTCGTCGCGGGGAAGATTCTCCTCGCTAGGGACGATCTGGAGAGCACGATCGAATTCACCCCAAAGGGGAGGGACTTGCTCCTTCCTTACATGACGGCGAAGCCGACGGAGGCGACGGACGGGAAAGCGACAGCGTTGCAGCTGGAACCGAAAGTCTATTCTTCGGAATTCCGCTTTTCCAAACTCGTTTACGATTCCTTTTCCATCGTGCTCAAAGGGGAAGACACCTATTTCAACACGAATCTCTCGGAAATCGGAAACGACAAAGTCGTCTTCAAGTTCTTCGCCTCGCCGTCCATGGTCTCCGAATTCGATTTCTCGCTCTATTCGTGGCCCGGTTATTCAGCTGCGGAATTCATCCTCTCGCCGATCACCTCGGGCTATCTCGACTACCTGCGGACCGGCTACAACTACGACCTGAAATCCCAAGCCGTTCAGCTCGGAATGCAGGGCCTCGGTATCGCCATCTCCGCGATCAACGCGGGCGTCGGCATCGCCGCGACCTTCGCCACGGGCGGACTTGCCGCTCCCTATGCGGTGTCCGCCGCCACGGGGTTCGCCTCTTCCATCGCGAACATCGGCAAGACCGCGGCCGAAAACCAAAGGGGCAACGCCCAGCGCCTGAAAGAGTTGCAAGCGCAAGGGGCCAGCGTCGCGGGAAACAGCGATTTCGCCGTCTCGAAACGTTACACGAAGAACCGTGTATCGCTGGAGACTTACTCGGTAGAGCCCCGTCTCATCAATGCCGCGCGCTCCTTCTTCTATCTCAAGGGATACGCGACGGACGAGATCAAGGCCCCGACCTGCCACAGCAGGGCACACTTCGATTTCGTCGAGTGCGATCCCGTCTTCCAGCCGGAGGCCCTGAGCCAGGGCGTCACGTTCCTGCATCAAGTCGCTGGTGATTACGACATCGCCCAAACATCGAGCAATTACGAGCTAAGCGTTCTCAATTCATAAGGAGGTAAATCATGCCGAAAACGAAAAGAAAAGCCGTCTACGACCCCGCGGAGGAGCGGAGGAAATGGGTCGACCATTTCCGAGATCGCTACATGAACATGTTCCTCTCGAAATGGAAAATCGAGGGGGCGACCGAGGAAGAGGACCGATACATCAAACGGACCCTCTATCTGGGCGGGAAGGTTTCCGCGTGGCGAGCGACCGACGACCTCGTCGTCTTCTCGGACTTCGCGCCGAATGGGTTCAACATCTACGGGACCCCGCTCTCGGGGCTTCCCATAAAGACCATGGGCGCGACGTTCTTCCCGGACAAACCCCTCTCGACGTACGGGGTCCGAAACAACGAGGCGCGGGGAGTGGAAGAACCGGAAATCGTGCTCGGCTACGCGCTCCCGAACAAGAAATCCGTCTTCTCCCAAATCGAAGCCCTCGTGAACGAGCGCGTCGAGATCGCCATGACGAAGGCCACGAATCGCATCGGATGCAAGATCCCGATGCTTCTTCTCACCACTCCCGAGAACAAGAAGGCCCTGGAAAACTTCGCCTCGGATGTTCTCGCCGACGAGGCCATCGTCTCCATCGGGATCACGGAAGAGGGCGGGGTTTCCTGCGTCAACACGGGCATCCCCTATTTGCTCGACAAACTCGAGGCTTACGACCAAAACATCGATGGGAAAATCCTTTCCATCCTCGGCGTCGACAACAGCGGGGCCCGGAAGATGGAACGGGAAGTCGTGGACGAGGTGAACGCGAACAACGCCCTGATAAATCTATCCAGCGGGGCCTTCGAGACCGAGGTTTCCGGATTCCTGGAAAGGGTCAACGGGGCATTCGGGACGGGGTTCCGGCTGGTCGACATGATGCCGAAAGTCGATTCCTTCCATGACGGGGAAGGCGAAAACAAGGAAGACAACAAGGAGGACAAGAAG
>SFOL01000063.1 GCA_004552385.1 Bacteroidales bacterium
GTTCCAGTAGAAGTCTTTCGTTACGCTAATCGGTACTTTATAATCAGGGTTGGTTATGTTGCGCTTCTGCACCTCTTGGTAGTTTCTGTCCACGTCCCACCTGTAGCTCAGCTGGGTCGGGGCGGTGTAGAATGTCACGTCTTTTATCAACCCGAAGTATTTGCTGTTTAGCCCGGTCTTTTTCAGGGGCTGGACGGTCTTGACGCCCGCCGAGTAGTTGTAGCCCAACGAGCCGTTTATCTGTTTCGTCAGGTCATATTGGGTCTCGGGGGCAGTCCGCTCCGTGGTGCTTATGCTGTATGAGGCCGACAGGTTCGAGGGGGATACCAGTGTCACCTTCTTGCCCTTAGCCGGTTTCACTCTGACGTTCGTGAAGTTCAAGCTCTTTATGGTCTCCGTCGTCTGTGAGATTTTCTTTATGCTGTCCTCCTCAGCCTTTGTCTTGGCTTGTGACAGCACTGTGCTCATTAAGACGTCTGAATCGTAGGGCGAATATTTCGGCGTTGAGGTCGTTCTGCTGTATCCAGCGAAAACTGGCAGGCTGAGCCTTGATTCCGGCCCGAGAAACTTGCCCATCTCGAGGTTGGCCGACACGTCGAACTGGCGGTTCTCGCTCATGCTGCGCTCGGTCACGCTCTGGTCTATGCTGCCAAAGCCCACGCTCGAGTACTGGCCGGAGGCCTGTACGGTCCCAAGGTCGGCCAACCTCACTGTCGCGCGGCCACGTGCCGCCCAGCCTCCCTCTTCGTTAAAGTCGGTCAGCCGCAGCTCGTTAAACCACACCTCAGCGTCCTTCGTCCCGGCTCCGTGGGCGCGCACGCCCATCATCATCACGACAACATTGCCCGTGCTCGGGTTGCCTTTTATCCTGATGCGGTTATTGTTGTTGTCGGGGTCGGTTATCGAGTACACGTTTTGCAGCGTGACGTCCGAGCCCGCTTTACGGCGGGCCTCGTTGCGTGCCAGTTTGCAGGCCGTGAGCGCGGATATCGGTATGTCAAGGTTGTTCGCCTCCGGCCACACTGCGTACCGGTCCGCCTCGTTGTTGCTGCTGTATGTGCCGTGAGGGGTCACGGTCAGCGGTATCTCATACTCGTAGTAGTTGTCCTCGTAGTCCGAGCCTATGCGTATGAATGCGCTTACTTGGTTGTCTTCCAGCGTGTAGCCTTCTGGGGCTTCTGCGTGTATGTACATTTGCAGGCGTCTGTAGTTTCTGAAGTCCATGTTCAGCCCTTTGTACACGGCGCGGGCGTCGCCGTTGGCCAGGTCTGTCACCTTCATTGAGTACGCTTGCTCGTTCAGCTGCCGAAGCTGGGGGTTCGACGGGTCTACCACACGATCCACGCCCGGGGGCAGCACGTAGCTCACAGGGCTGCGCCTGTCGTTCTCCTCAATGTTGACCGTGGTGGTCGACATCGTCGTCGCTGCCGAGGTCTGGCCGCCGTCCTCCACCAGGCTCTCCGTGTATTTGCGCCACTCGCCCTTCACCAGTTCCAACGTGGCGAGTCTCACCACGCACGTGTCTTTGAAGCCGGTCATGAAGAGGCGGATGAACTGCATTGATGTCATGTCGCTCATGTCGCCCACGACCTTGTCCGGCTGAGAGATGGGTATCTTGAATTGATACCATTTTATTGTCTCTGTCTTGCCGTTCGCCAGTTTCGCGCTTGTCTCCATCTGGTCGGCTATGTAGTTCTTGCCCACTTGCATCTCAGACGGGCGCAACGACACGTGGTACTGGTAGTAGCTCTCGTTTTCGTTTAGAGTGTAGTCGTCGTTCAGGTCTTCGTTGTCAGGCTGCGAGGTGGCCGCCGTGGTGTAGCTCTCTGGCGAGTAGTCGCCGGGGCATGAGTTGCCCTCGGGGTTGTTGAACCTTTTGTACCTGTCCATTATAGACACCTGGTCGCGGTCAAAGTCCGAGCCGCGGTAGTAATGGTAGTCGTCGCCAGCGGGGTCGTTCACTATTGCGTTGTATGCCTCTTCTGTCAGCTCGCCGTTCACGTATTTTGCCCTTATCATGTCCATGAATGGGTAGTCGGCTTTGTTGTAGAAGTATCGCTCGCGCTCCGAGTTCATTCCGTTAAGGCCCACGTCTTGAGCCAGCATGCTGGCGGGGTCTGTGTTGAAGCCCTTCACGAGGCTGTTCGACTTGGGTATGTATCCCCATGCTGTGCTGTCGCAGTCAAAAGTCTCGCCAGGCACGGGCAGACCATTCTCGTATGACTTACGCGAGTCGGGCAAGACGTCCTCACTCACCGAGCCTATGTTGAAGTACAGGTCTCCTCCGCGATCCTCTGATTGACCGTAGATGAAAGGGTCCATCATCCAGAACTCGATGTACTCGATGTTCGCGCTCTCGAAGTCCGTGGTCTCCAGTTTGCGCTGTATGCCGCCCCAGTTGCTCTCCGGATTTTCCATGCGGCCGTCTTTGTCCAGCTCCGTGGTGAAGTTGTACGGGCCGCGCTCGTTAGGGTAATACGCCAGGTTGAGCATCGTTATGTTGGTGCTCTCGCCATAGGCGGCTTCGCGGTTGGGGTACAGCTCGCTCTCATAAACCTCGCGCACGTAGTGGTTGCTGCGCTGTTCCACGTCGTTGCGTATGTGGCGCGGCGTGTTGGTCATGTTGCGCAGGAAGAGGGGGTCTATGCTATACCATGCCAGCCGGGCTCTGTCAAAGCCGGCCGACAGGCCGTTCGTCTCGTGCTTGTCCGGGGTCAGGGCGCCACTGCCTTGCGGGCGGCTCGCCATGTGCCAGCCGCTCCAGTTCTTTATGTCATACTTGATGCTCGAACCCTCAAAGTCGTCTATGTAGGCTGCGTTTATTGAGTTCGAATGGCCGGCTATCAGTTTCGCCACTTCGCCCTCGAATGACACCGAGCTCGGGGTCTTTGTCGAGACAAGCGGCAGGGCGTCTATCGCGCGAGTCAGGAATGGCAGATCGCGGGTGTAGTTCACGTTGAAGCCGAGCATCGTGTTGCTTATGCTCTCTTCACCATAGCCCACCTTGCTGGTTAGCGGACGCTCTTTCATGTGGATGAGGGTTCCGCCTATGTTGAAGTCTTTGTTTATCTCGTAGTTCAGGTGTGTGCCCACCATGGTCTGTGTCTGGGTCGATATGGCAGCCTCGTTCTCGTATGATATGTTTATGGCCGAGCCCGAGCTCATTATGCCCTGGTTCAATATCCTTACCCGGCCCAGTGAGTAGTCGACGGTGTAGTCCACATTCTCCGTTAATATCTGACCACCGGCGCTCACCACTACCGAGCCCTGCGCTATGTTATATGCGCCCAGGGATATGTCGCTTGAATTCTGGCTCTGGAATTGACCCTTTATCTTGAACTTGTTCTTCTTTGTCTGTTGCTTGGCGTAAACCTGTGTGCTGTCATACAGGGCCGTGAAGGCGTATTTCTCCGCCAATGCGGGCTGGCTTTTCAGTTTCTCGGCCAAATAGCTGCCAAACGGCTCTCGTTCGGGAAATATTATCAGGCCGCGCTTGGTGTTCACCGTCACGCCGTCCACAAAGTCGTATTTCCCATCCGGGGCCACTTGGCTATAGCTATTCAGGCGGTCGAGGTTTAATATCTGAAGATACGTGTCGCCGTTTAGTCCGCCATTGGCCGACTTCGTCCCCTCGTTAAAGTAGTTTATATAGCTGCTCGTGGAGTCGTTCATATACACAACCTCCACTTCGAACCCGTCACTCTTCAGGTCATAACCGCCTATTGAGTACACGTTTTTCATCATGAGGTCCCAGCTCTTGTATTGAGGGCTTAGTGTCGTGCCTTTAAGCATCTTAAGGTAAAGGCACTGCGGCGCGTTAACGCCACTCGACGACAGCTCGCCCACTGTGTACGTCTGACCGCGATATGTGTATTGGTAGGCCACGGCAAGAACTTCGTTGTTGTTCAACGCCGTGTTCAGCGATATGTAGCCAAGGTGCTCGTTCAGCGTGTATTCCGACGGGCTGAGCATTCGGGCGTTCTCCACTTTCTCGTAGTCGCGGCCCACTTTCATGCCGCTTATCCCGCCCATTGTCGAGCTTGTGCTGTTCGGGTCGCGCGCGGCGGAGTAAGCGCCAGTCATGGCGGCGTACAGGTTGTTGGCGTCGTTGCTCGGCATCCCGCTCCTGCCGCTCCATTCGCCGCCGTTCTCTATGTTGTCGCCCGTCTCGCCAATGTCGGTGAGGGCCAGTATGTTGCGAGCGTCGGTGTAGTTGCCGCTCTTGTTTGTCACCCACACCTCTATCTTGCTTATCGTTATGCCGGAGTTGATGGTTGGCAACTTGCTCAGCGCCTTGTCATACATCTCTTTGAACTGGTGCGAGAGGAAGAAGTGCTTGTTTTTCTCATACTGGGTCACGTCTATCTCGAACTCTTGCGCTGTGGCGCCATTTTGCACGGTCACCGAGTTGCTCTCTCCCTTCTTCTGTGAGAAGACCGATGACACCGTCAGCTTGCCGAACTTCATGTCCATCTTGAGGCCGAACAGGCTTTGGCTGCCCTGTATCAGAGTCCCCGGAAGCACCCAGTTGATGTTGCCCGCCTGGATGTCTTGTATTATGTCGTCCTCCTCTCCATTATACTCCAGCTTCACCTCGTTCTCAAAGGCAAAGGTGGCTTGGGTGTTATAGTTTATGCCCAGCTTCAGCTTCTCGCCTATTTGCGAGTTGAGGTTTATCTGCACGCTCTGGTCAAAGTCGAAACTTGTCGTAGCGCGCATCCTCTCTTGCAGGGTCGGGTTGTCTATTTTGTTATACTGCGCGCCTATGCTCACTTGTGCCTGGCCCTGCAACTTCATAGTTATGTTGTTGCTGCCGAATATGCTCTCGAACAGGTCGCTGTTTATTTTCCATTTGCTGTTGAGCAGGCTGTTCTTCTGCTGCTCTTCTCCTTTGGCCGTCGTGCCCCTGTCTTCGTTTCCCGCTTGCTTCTGCTTGCCCAGCCAATAGTTCATCATCGAGCGGCGCACGGCGTCGTTCTGATAGTCCTCAAGTGTCATGGAGTACGGCATCCTGACGTTCATGCCGCCAATTCTGCGGTAGATGGTCACGCTGCCGCTCGCCGGGTCATACTCGGCGCTA
Organism: Bacteroidales bacterium; assembly: GCA_004552385.1. Classification (GTDB taxonomy): domain Bacteria; phylum Bacteroidota; class Bacteroidia; order Bacteroidales; family Marinilabiliaceae; genus W3P20-009. Next base: position 5,081 of record SFOL01000063.1, read on the forward strand.
TATTCAGCATTGTCCGGGTCCCTCAGGTCTATGGGGCTGCCGTTGCCGGCCTCGGGGGCTCCGCCGTTTGCCGGCGTGTCGCCCGGGTCGTTCATTTTATATGGCAAGCTGAGGCTGTCGGGGGGGGCGGCCTCCATATTGGCGAGTCTCTCGGCGCGCGCCTCTTCCAACAGGGCGCGGTTTATCGCTGGGCGCAGCAGGGGGCTGGCGGCTCCCGCCAGACCCAGTATGCCTGCCGCCATTATTGGTAAAGTGTGTAGTCTCTTTTTCACGCGTCTGCCTTTCTATGGCTGGCTCACAGCATCTTGAAGGCCGCCTTTACGACGCCTTCCACTTTCAGTTCGGGGTTATCTGACAATATCTTGTCCACCACTTTGGAGGCCTGCGCCTTGTTGTATCCCAGCACCTCGAGTGCCTGCAGCGACTCCTCTTTCGTGGTGGAGGTCGGGGCGGCTGAGGGCTGGCTCGCCGACGATGACACGCAAACGTCCAGTTTCCCTATCTTGTCTTTTAACTCCACCACTATGCGCTCCGCCGTCTTCAGACCTATGCCTTTTACGCCTTTCAGAGCCTTGACGTCTCCGCTCATTATTACGCTTTTCAATTCGCCAGCGTTCATGGCGGACACCATAACCCGCGCCGTCGAGGCCCCCACGCCGCTAACCGACGTCAGCAGCCGGAAAACTTCGCGCTCGCTCGTTGTCTCAAATCCATACAGCTGATACGCGTCTTCCCTTATGGCTTCATGTATATATAGTTTGGCCTCGCTCTTCCCCTCCAACGCGCTATATGTGTTCAGAGATATGTTGGCCATGTAGCCCACGCCTCCACACTCTATCACCGCGTACGTCGGGTTGAGCTCTGCCAATGCGCCCCTGATGAACTCTATCATGTTATTTGTCTGATGTGTTTGATGAGAAGAAACGCCAACCTTGCGCCTGCAGTTCGGCCTCGTCTCCGCCCGTTGTTATCAGTCGGCGCCCTTTGTCTTTGTCGCAGACGTACCCTATCGCGTAAATCTCAGGTCCTGGCGTGCTTTGGAATTTCTGATAGTCCTCCTGCTTTATTGTGAAGAGGAGCTCATAGTCCTCGCCACCGTTCAGGGCGGCCACTATCGGGTTTATGCTCAGCTCTTCGCACATTTTGCGCGTCTGCTCGTGAATGGGTATCTTGTCCTCGTATATCCGGCATCCCTTGTCGCTCTGGGTGCAAATGTGCATCAACTCGCTGCTCAGCCCGTCGCTAACGTCCATCATCGAGGTCGGCACCACGCCTATTTTCTCCAGGAAGTCCACAACGTCGGTCCTCGGCTCTGGTTTCAGTTGACGTTCCAGTATGTATTCGTAGCCTTTCAGCTCCGGCTGGCTCGTCTTGTCGCCGTGGAGCACTTTCTTCTCGCGCTCCAGAAGTTGCAGGCCCATGTAGGCCGCGCCCAGGTTGCCCGACACGCATATTATGTCGTTCTCGTGAGCGCCGTCTCGGTAAGACAGCTTCCCGGTCCGCTGCTCGCCTATTGCGGTTATTGATATTGTCAGGCCGGTCAGAGACGAGGTTGTGTCGCCCCCGACGAGGTCCACCCCGTATCGGTCGCAGGCCGCGCGTATCCCGTCATACAGGTCGTCTATGGCTTTCAGCGTGAATTTGCCCGATACGCCTATTGACACCGTTATCTGTTGCGGGCGGGCGTTCATGGCGCACACGTCGCTCAGGTTCACGGCCACAGCCTTGTAGCCCAGATGCTTGAGGGGGCAGTACGTCAAGTCGAAGTGTATGCCCTCCAGCAGCAAGTCGGTCGTCACCACCTTCAGGTTGTCAGCAGTCGTGTCTATCACTGCGCAGTCGTCGCCTATGCCTTTTTTTGTCGTAGGTTGTTTTATAGTTATCGTCTTGGCTATCCTCTTTATAAGGCCAAACTCTCCGAGGCTCTCTATGCTCTCCATGTCGGTGCTCTTTTTTTGATGTTGGGTGTGGAAAACCGTTAATATGCGTCGTCTTTGTGGTATGTCTTCTCAACTGTCATTTTGCCGCTATCAGAGAATCTAACGTCTGGCGCAGCTTGTCGCTCTCGTCCATGAAGTCTATTATCTCGTCGTTGTCTATCGGCTCTGCCGGGGGCATCTCGACCTTCAGAGGGTCGACTGGTTTGCCGTCGCGGTACATCCTGAAGTCCAGGTGCGGGCCTGTGGCGAGTCCTGTCGCGCCCACGTTGCCTATCACGTCGCCCTGCCTCACGTTCTGCCCGGTGCTCAGGCCTTTGGCAAAGTTGTTCAGATGCATGTATACTGTGGTGTATATGCTGTTATGCCTTATCTTGACGTAGTTGCCGCCACCTTTGCCGTCATACCCTTTCGCTATGACTTTCCCGTCGCCCAGAGCGACCACGGGTGTGCCCTTGGGCGCGGCGTAGTCCACCCCGTGGTGGGGTCTGCGTATCTTCAGCACCGGATGCATGCGCCCGTTGCTGAACCGGCTCGATATCCGGCTGAAGTGGAGGGGGGCTTTGAGGAATGCGCGACGCAGGCTGTTGCCCTGCAGGTCGTAATAGCCGGCTACGCTGTCCACCACGTGGCGGAACGCGTAGCTGCGGCCTCCGCCGTTAGACACGTAGATGGCGGACGTTATGTCGCCCGTTCCGACCACTTTGTCGCCCGCCACAAGCTCGTCGTACACCACGCCGAACTGGTCGCCCTTCTCAAGACCGAAGAAGTCCACCGTCCACGCGAAGACGTCCGAGAGGTCGAGAGCGACCTGAGGGGCTATGTCTTGTTCGGCCAAGGCGTTCCACAAACTCGATTTTATCACGGCGCGCGCGGTTCGCCTCCGACGCGTCACTGCGGCTTCCTCTCTGACTACGTCCACGGAGTCGCCAATAAATGAGCATCTTACATAGCTCGTGGCCGATATCTCATACACGAAGTGGCGCAGCGAGCCCACTCCGTTTGTGTCTATGCTGTTAAAGAAGCAACACGTGTGGCCGGCCTTCATCTGTCGGAAGTCGTACACGCCCCGCGCGCTCTCGTATGCCTTTATGGCCGTGGCGTACGGAAGACCCGCGCCTGTCAGCAGGTTCGATATCATCTGGCCGTTGCGCACGCACTGGCGTTCTACCACGAACGAGTCCGCGCATATCCCGTAGAGCAACTCGGGATGCGCCTCCGCCACGGTGTCCGTCGCCGGAGTGCTGTCCGCTCCGCCCCTACAACCGAAGCTCGCGGATGCTGCGGCAGTCACTACAACAACCGCAGTTATAGTTCTTTTCACTTTAGTGAACATATTCGCGAATTTAACCCTTTTCTATCATATATGCCTTTAGTTTGTATCTTTGTGCGCTTTTTGCGCTGAGCCTTTCTCGCTCCCCATGGCTCCCCCTCTTCTGGCAAATTCATACTCCACGTAGAACAACCCATTCACCTGATGTCCGCCGATTTCCCCTATATCATTGCGCTTGGCAATGTCAATGGCGTAGGTCCGCAGAGACTGCGCCAACTCGTTGAGCATTTCGGCTCGGCCGAGGCCGTCTTCTCCGCTTCCGAGTCTGATTTCCCGTCGCCTTTCCTCCCCCTCTTCGCCGCCATTCTCAAGGGGCGCGCCGAGGCTCTCTCTTTCGCCCAGGCCCAGGTCGCGATCGCCGAGCGTTTCAACGTCCGTATGCTCGCTTTCTCTGATGACGACTATCCCTCGCGCCTCGCCAACTGTCCCGATGCGCCGGTCGTGCTTTTCTGCAAGGGAGGAGTCAATTTCGAGACGGCAAAGGTTCTCTCCGTCGTCGGCACCCGTAAGCCCTCCGACGAGGGGCGTATCCTCTGCGAGCGCATCGTTTCCGACCTTTGCCAGCGCCACCCGGATCTTGTCATTGTCTCAGGTCTGGCCTTCGGCATTGATGTCACGGCTCACCGTGCCGCGCTCAAGGCTGGCAGGCCCACCGTGGCTGTCGTTGCCCATGGCCTTGACACTCTCTACCCAGCCCAGCATCGCGACGTGGCTTCGCAGATGGTCGCCGACGGAGCTATCGTCTCTGAATTCACATTCGGCACTCAGCCCGAGGCCTACAATTTCGTCTCGCGCAACAGGATTATCGCGGGCCTTGCCGATGCCACTCTTGTCGTCGAGACTGGAGAGAAGGGCGGTAGCCTCATAACGACGCGAAACGCGTTCGACTATAATAGGCAGGTCTTCGCCGTGCCTGGTTTCCCGGGGCGTGAGCAGAGCAAGGGGTGTAATGATCTCATTAAGAAGAATATGGCTGCTCTTGTCGAGTCGGCCGATGATGTCGACGAGTGTCTCGGATGGGAGCTTCCATCTGCCGCACGCAGTGCTGACACCCGCCGCACTCCCAGCCTGTTCGCCAACCCGCAGTCTCCTGAAGAAGAGGCCATCGTCGCCGCCCTCCGCCAAGAGGATGGGCTCACTGCAAGCGTCATCGGCCAGCGTACTCGACTTCCAATTGCCAAGGTCAATGTCGCATTGCTTAATATGGAGTTCGCAGGCATCGTCAAGTCTCTGCCCGGCAATAGCTACCGACTGATGGTCTGAGCTGCCACTCCTTGGCTCTCTGCCTGTAAAAGCCTGCTTCTTTTCTCCCCGCCAATTTCTTATAGGCTACTTCTACGCGGATTGTCCGCGAGGCACAGTCCTTTTAGCCTGTGTCATCTCCCGTCCTGAGCCGTGGCGCGGCGTCTTGCGAGACGCGTCGTATGTCTCTTCTCTCCAGCCCCTCCTTCAAGCGGATGGCTTTCTGGCACAAAAATGTTTGTTCTGTTTGTCTGCCAACGGTTGTAACCCGGCCGCTTTGCGTTTATATTCCCAATCGCTGATAAATATCTCAACACCGCTTCCGCCTTTTCAATTATAAATATTATCTTTGGCGCACCAAATATTGTGATGTCTAATGCGGCTTGCTCCTTCCTGGTCTTTTCCAGCGCTATGCCGCCGGTGGGCACTGCTCCTTTTCTCGCCCATCGCTTTTTTTGATGCAACTTATTGAAGGTTAAAGATATGAAACCCTCCTTTGGCTTACTCCGGCGCCGAGCCCTTCTCGCGGCGGGAGTTTTCTTTATATCTTACTTGTCCGCTTCGGCGTGGCCGCTTTCGGTCTGCTCCGACGTGCGGCTGAGTGGGGTAGGGCTTCCTTATACGTCTTATTCTGCAGCTCCGCTCCCGCCTACAGCAAATTGTACTGGCATCTACTTGCTCGAAGCCAATGATTTGGGCAAATACACCGTTACTTTCAAGGCTTTCAGTGGCGGCAGCGAGCTTGATGGCACCCCTATGGGCAAAATCCAGATTGACGGGCAGTCATACGAGCCGTATTATGATTCCAAGTCAAAGACGTATCGTGTAGCTGGAGTTTCAACCGAAACGGGGCAAAAGAT
>SFOL01000064.1 GCA_004552385.1 Bacteroidales bacterium
GTGTCGGAAGACACCCGTAGCGTCATCAGCCCGACGCAAAGGGCTATTAGTATTCCTACAACGGTTGATATGACGTATTCATACGCCAACTGAAAACAATCCATTCTTTGGTCATAGCTTTTCTTCGCTAATATATATAAATATTCAATACGAGAATGGCTCATGCGTTGAAAATATGATGGGTGCTCTTCTCTCTCTCCCTACTGATTAGCCCTGACCCTCATTCCAGAATGTCTATTCGTTGAAGTGAATGTTTATTACGCAAATTGCATATTTGATGCGGTGAACGTATGATAAATATAAATGACGCCCGAGGTTTCGTCTCCCCGGGCGCCTTCACTTTATGTCTCGCTGAGCGCGATGCTCTTATTTAACTTCCCAAATGTCGTTCGTCTCAAGCAGTTCTGCGAAGTTGTGATACTTCTTTTTGTCAGACACTTCGTCAAGCTGAGCCCACACGGCGTCATTGTAAGTGGGAGCCTCCACGTCGCGTATCACGCCGAGTGCGACGGGGAAGTCCGGTCCCTCCATAAGGGCGAGCTTCAGTTGCAGGGTGTTGTCCTGGCAATGAGCGTCGTGGACCAGTATGTCGTCCATCGTCACTCCGTTCTCGCCAATTTTGACGACCTTGAGGCCGAAGCCGTCTTGCACCAGGCCGAACTCCTTGTCCTTGCCGAACACGAGCGGCTTGCCGTGCTCCACGTAGATGGCGTTCACCTCGCGGCCCTCGCGGCTGTATACGGAATCGTGAGTGCCGTTGTTGAAGATGACGCAGTTCTGCAGAATCTCGCAGACAGAGGCTCCCTTGTGCTTATAGGCGGCCTTCAGTATGTCCACCGTGCCTGCGGCATCCGTGGCCACGGCTCGCGCGAAGAAGTGGCCGCGTGCGCCGAAGCAGAGCTCCGCGGGGCGGAACGGATCCTCGACTGTGCCGTAGGGCGATGATTTAGAGACGAAACCGCGGGGCGACGTCGGGCTGTACTGTCCCTTTGTCAGGCCGTATATGCGGTTGTTCAGCAAGATCATGTTAAGATCTATGTTTCGGCGGTTGGCGTGGATGAAGTGGTTGCCGCCTATGGCGAGGCCGTCGCCATCGCCGCTCACCTGCCATACGGTCAGGTTGGGGTTGGCCACCTTGGTGCCCGTGGCTATGGCTGCCGCGCGACCATGGATGGTGTTCATTCCATACGTGGCCATGTAGTGGGGCAGGCGGCTTGAGCAGCCTATGCCCGAGATTACGGCCGTGTCCCACGGGGCCACGCCCAGCTCGGCCATGGCCTTGTGGAGCGACGCCAGGAAGAAGTGGTCGCCGCAACCGGGGCACCAGCGTGGCTGCCCCTTCTTATAGTCGTTTATGGTGAATTCGCTCATGATTACTCTTTTGTTTTTGTTTTGTCGCTTCGCCTCCCGCGTCGGGCCCGCGGCTTTTGTCTGCCCGGCTTGACGCTCTCGGCTGCTCTGCTCTCTTTCTGTGAGTGTCGCTTCGTATGGAGACGTGCGCTTTGGCGCGTCTCTCCGTCTGCGCCGCCCTTAACCTATGCGTTCAGTATTTTGCCGAAGGCCTCTACGAGCTCGTTCACTACGAACGGCTGACCCATGACCTGGTTGAACTGGTAAGGCGCGAAGCAATCCACCTTCATGCGCAGGAAGGCGGCGAACTGGCCAAGGTTCTGCTCGGCTACCACCACTTTCTTGTATTTCTTCAAGACCTCGGCGGTGTTGGCTGGCAGAGGGTTGATATACTTGAAGTGAGCCAGGGCGACTTTCTTGCCCGCGGCGCGCATCTCGTCCATGGCGGCGTGCAGGTGGCCGTATGTGCCGCCGAAGCCTACTATCAGCAGGTCGGCGTCGTCCTTGTCGCCCAACACTTCCACGTCAGGCACCTGTATCTTGTCAACCTTGGCCTGGCGGAGGCGGCACATGAGGTCGTGGTTCTCCGGGTTGGTTGAGATCGCGCCAGTCTTGTTGTCCTTCTCGAGGCCGCCAAGGATGTGCTGGAAGCCCTCGCGGCCAGGCACAGCCCAGTAGCGCACGCCCGTCTCCTCATTGCGCTGGTATGGCGTCCACTTGCCCTTGAGATCCTCAGGGACGTAGGGCGGGTTGATGGCGGGTGCTTTGGCCAGATCAGGCAGGCGGAACGCGCCTGAGCCGTTTGCCACGTAGGCGTCGGTGAGCAGGACGACGGGGGTCATGTGCTCCAGAGCCATCTTAGATGCCTGATATGCGGCGTCGAAGCAGTCCACGGGCGATGTGGCGGCGATGACGGGCATAGGAGTCTCGCCGTTGCGGCCGAAGAGGACCTGGAGCAGGTCGGTCTGCTCGCTCTTGGTCGGCAGGCCAGTGGCTGGACCGCCGCGCTGGACGTCGATAACCACGAGCGGAAGCTCCATTATGACGGCCAGGTTCATAGCCTCGCTCTTGAGGCAGATGCCAGGGCCGGAGGTCGAAGTAACGGCCATTGCACCGGCAAATGACGCACCGAGGGCCGATGCGCAGCCAGCCAACTCGTCTTCGCACTGGACGGTTATCACGCCGCAGCTCTTGTGCTTCGAGAGCTCGTGGAGGATGTCGGTGGCGGGGGTTATGGGGTATGAGCCCAGGTAGAGGCGCAGGCCGGCCTTCTCGGCGGCGGCTATGAGGCCGTAGGCGGTGGCCTTGTTGCCTGTTATGTCCATATAGCGGCCGGGCACTTTCACCTTGCTCTCTATACGGTACACGTTCATGGCTGACGAGTGGGTGTTATGACCGTAGTCGTAGCCCGCCTGGATCACTTTTATGTTGGCGTCGGCGACGCCCGGCTTCTTGGCGAACTTCTCGCGCAGGAAGTTGAATGCTATCTCCAGGTCGCGGTCGAAGAGCCAGCAGACAAGGCCGAGGGCGAACATGTTGCGACATTTCACTATGCTCTTGACGTCCATGCCTGTGTCGGCAAGGCAGTCCTTTACCATTTGGGTTATAGGGCAGGCGATGACGCGGTCCGGGTCTATGCCCATCTCGGCTATAGGGTCCTCGGTCTCGAATGCGGCCTTCTTGAGGTCGGCGGCCTTGAAAGCGTCCGTGTCTATTATGATTGTCGCGCCTGGCTTCGCGTAACGATATTGCGTCTTGAGAGCCGCCGCGTTCATGGCCACGAGGACGTCGCACTGGTCGCCTGGAGTGTACACTATGCCCGCGCCAATGTGTACCTGGAAGCCCGACACGCCCGTCAATGAGCCCTGCGGGGCGCGTATGTCAGCCGGGTAGTCGGGGAAAGTGCTGATGCTGTTTCCTACTGTAGCCGACACTGTGGAAAAGATATTGCCCGCCAACTGCATGCCGTCACCGGAATCTCCCGAGAAGCGAACGGCCACGTTGTCAAGCTCTTTCACTATCAATTTGTCTGCCATATCGTTGTTTTGTTTAAATGATTTTTTGTCAGTCTGCGCCTGGCGTATCTCCGCCCGGATGTTTTTTATCGTCATGCGCCCTCGCTCCCGTCGGCTCGTCTCTGTGCCGCCCGACTGAGTGAGCGCTTTTTGTCATTTGTCTGTCGTAAGCCTGCGGAACACGTCCTCCATGTCCTCGCTCTGCGCCGAGAGGTGGAGCAACGGCACGTTGTGCCGGGTCGCGAAGCGGAAGGTCGTTATGCGCAGGTCGTCATCGGTAGCCGGGGCCGTCAGGCGGAACCTCCGCGGGCCGACCTCGTCAACCTCGGCTTGCAGCTCGCGGGACATCCTGACGGGATCGACGTCGGCGTAGAACTCCACGTCAACAGCCTGCCTGCCTTCCGCCGCAAGGCTCAGCACCTCTGCCACCGTGCCTTGCGCCTTTATATTCCCGTGGTCTATTATGACTATGTGGTCGCACGTGGCCTCGACCTCCTGCATTATGTGGGTAGACAGCACCACGGTCCGATCTTTGGCCAGGCCGCGTATCAGTTCGCGGATCTCTACAATCTGATTCGGGTCAAGGCCGGTGGTAGGCTCGTCAAGAATTACAACTTTGGGGTCGCTTATTAGTGCCTGCGATATGCCCACGCGCTGCTTATACCCCTTCGACAGAGAGCCTATGCGCTTATGAGCCTCGGGAGACAGGCCTGTCAGCCTTATGATGTCCTCCACTCTCCGCGTCTTGTCCTTCACACCGCTCAGCGAAGCCATCATCGTCAAGTACTCCCGAACGTACATCTCCGTGTTCAGAGGGTTGCTCTCCGGCAGGTAGCCCAGCAGGCGGCGCACCTCGAAAGGGTGGGCGGCGGTGTCATGTCCGCACACCGAGACGGAGCCGCTGTCCGCCTTCACAAAGCCTGTTATGATTTTCATCAAGGTCGACTTGCCGGCGCCGTTAGGGCCCAGAAGACCCACTATCTGGCCGTCGCCTATATCCAAGGAGACGTTGTCAAGAGCCAGCTGGATCCCATACCTTTTGCTTATGCCTCGTATGCTTATGGACATCGTTCCATTCTCTACTGGAGGTTTGGGGGAGGTGTCCCACCGCACGTCCTGCTCAAAATTACTGAATTATCGCCATAAACGGAAACCCACCCCCGTTGTTGATGGGGGTGGGCTGCGCTGTTCCGTGTTTCACCTATTTGTTGCGCTTCTGTTCTGCACACAAAAGGCTTGCGGCGTTAAATTATTTGGCCACGGTTTTGCGACCTTTTGACGTCGAGCCGTCGGCTTTCGCTTTGCCTACGTTTGTCGAGCTCTGCTCGCCACTTGTCGCGCTTGTGCTTGCTGCCTGCGTGCCGGCCGTCTTTACGGTCTGGGCTGTCGTGGCCTTCTTTGGGGTGGATGTCGTCACCAACCCGGCGCAGCCGGTCAGAGTGAGTGTGGCCATCGCAGCCGCTGCCATGGTCAGTAGCGCGCCTTTAGCGTTTATGCCTCTTGTCTTCATGCGTCTTCTGTTTCTTACATTTTTATGATCTTCTTGGGCTTGGCTATAAGCTCCTCTTTATTGGCCTCTACCCATTGGGCGGCTTTGTTTTTCAGCTCGCCGCTCTTGCGCATTTGGTCTATCACGGCCGATATCTCCGTGGGCGTGTAGGTGTTAGGCGCCGTCTGGCTCACAGCCGTCTGGTGCGCATGGTTCTCGCCTCGTTTGGGTTTGCTCGTCGTGGCCGACTTGTTGTTCCCTATCTGGGTCTTCATGACGCCGTTTGTGAACGACAGCGGGCCGCCGTCGCTGTTTGTCAAGAAGTAGTAGTTGTTGTTCTCGTTGGCCTCGCTGACTGAGCTGAATGCGTCGGATATCATAACCAGGTAGTAGCTGCCCGTGATGTCAGGCATTTTATATGTCCATGAGAAGTAATATTGGCTTCCCGTGGCGCTCGGATCCTCAAGCTTTGTCACGTATGTAGCCACTGATGTGTTGCCCGGGATGTCCGCGTTGGTGAGCGAGTAGCCTTGGGCGTCGAGTCCGAGGGTCGCTTTGGCCTCTGCCGCGTCCCAGTTGAAGTTGGTCTCGTTTTTGCCTAATCCGAGCTGGTCGGTGTAAACATCCACGAGGACCACGGTCATCTCGTTCGCGTTATAGGCGTTGTAGAGCACGTAGGCGTTGCCCCATGTCGATGAAGCCCTTACGGTCCCCTCGCCAGCGTTATACACGTCATACGTCAGGGTGCGCCATCGCGGGTCCGAAGCGTCGGCATCACCCGTCTCGTTATAATCCTCGTCAGTCACTTTGTAGGGTTGCAAATCTACGTCACTGCTGCTGTCTCCGTACCCGCTGCTGTCGTCTCCGTCAAGGTATGCCACAAGACCTGTGTAGGCGAAGTCGTTGCTACACATGTAGTTGGCGTCTATCCAGACGAAACCTTTGTCGCCCCACGCCGAGCCCCACGAGTTGACTATGCGGAATGCGCCGTTCGAGCCTCCGCGGTTGTTGTCGTAGCCGACGCACATCATGGCGTGATATGCGTGCATGCCCGTCTGGTTCGTCGTGCCCTTTGAGTAGATTACTGAGCTGCCATTGGCGTTCATGTAGTTGTCGCCAAGGCATGCGCCCAGAACCACAGGGTGGCCCTCAGCCAGATACCTTTTGACGGTTGTTATGTCGTGTATGGATATCTCCCTGTACGACTTTATCTTGTGTTTTGCCGCGTCATTCGTCTCGTTTTGCGTGCTTGAGCAGTCGCAGTCATTCTGCGACGTGAAGTATGGAGACTGCTCCCACGAAGCCACTCCTCGGCTTATCATGGCGTTAAACGCCGGCTGGAACGCAGTGCCTTGGCAGCGCCGGTTCTTTTCGCCAGCCGCTATGCCCTTCCATATGTCGGCTGGGCTGTATACCTCGCTCGAGGTCAGCTGGCTCGTGGTGCGACCATTTTTATGGGCGTCGAGCCATGTGCGGCAGTTGTATGCCGTCGCCCATGCCACGCACGTGCCGTAGTTTCCCTGGTTGCCTACGGGGGGCAGGTAGGCGCTCAAGTCCACTTTGTCCGGCAGGTTCGCCGTCACCGTGCCGTCGCCCCCGTCGGTGTTTATGTGTATGTCGTCCTCTATGGTGCTCGTGTCCTCGTCGGGCTCCATGTAGCCCAGACCCTTGCCGTCCACCTCGACGGCGACCTCTGTGTCGTCGTCGCCCGCCACCACTGAGACGATGCCAAGTATCAAGTCGATCGTCTCCTCGTCGCACGCCGTCAACGCGGTGGCCGACAAGGCCGTGACGCATGCCACTGCTGTCTTTATGATTTTCATTTAGCTGCGTTTATTGGAAATGATGATATCCGGTTGTTCTCAAGTTTGATGTTCGCATCTCCGGATTTTGTTATGCCGCTCGTGTCCGGTTCTTTCAGCAATACGCATCCGCTCACCTCAATGTTTCGACTTGCGGATACTGAGTTCAGTCTGACGGTCCCGCCGACGTAAAGGTTCTCGCACGTCACGACGCCTCCAAACTTGGCGTTCGCCAGTGTGACTCCTCCGCCCACGTATCCGTCGCGGCATTCCACACGGTTCGCAAATTCGCAGTTCGAGAGGTTTACGCCGCCCGAGGCGTGAATGTGCGAGAAGTCCGTGATTCCGTCAAAACGGCTGTCGGCCATCATAAGGTTGTCCTCCGCCCATAGGTTCGGCAGCAAGGCTGCTTGCCTGAACTTTACGCCATATAGGCTTGAACCTGCGCCCAGTCGGAGGCCGTCCATCGACGCGTCGCCCTCAAACTCCGTGTGGTTCAACGTCATGCCATAAGTCGCCCTCGCCCCGTCAAACTTTGAGCGGCCTTTCACGGTGCACTTCTCCATCCGAATCCGCCCCATGAATGTGCTTAGGCTGAAGTCCACGTCGCCCTCGAATACGCATCCGATGAAGCTGACATCAGAGCCAAAACGCGTCGCTATGGTCTGTCGTCCGTCCTCCCTGTCCTTCCGAGCCGACACGCGGCCCTCGAAAACACAGTTGACGAACACTATCTCGCCGCTTATGGTCACATCGGCGAGCGGAGTCGCCCTTAGCCCCGCGCCGGCCGAGCTCAGGTCCAGGTCGCCCTCTATGTGCCTGCCCGTCACCTCCACGCTTTTGCCCTTTGCGAGTTTCTTCTCTATGCTCCCCGCCGTCACGCCCCCCGAGGCCAACGCCTCAGGCTCCTTGGCGCATGACGACGCAAGAAGCGTGGCCAGTGAGGCCACTAATATGTTCCTCAGCCGCATTGTGTCCTCTCCTTATTTGCCTATCTTGGCCAGAAAGCGGTCGCGCGTCACGATGAATCGCTCGTGCATAGCCTTGCCTATGACCGTCTCTCCGTCTTTAGCCTCTATTTCGAATGTCAGTTTGCGCCCCTCCTGCGCCGTCAGGGTGGCGCATACGCTTATGGTAGCCCCGATGGCCGACGGGCGCAGGTGACTGGTGTTTATCATGCTTCCCACTGTCGTGTCGCCCTCTGCGCATAGGCGCTTGGCCAGGTTCATGGCCGCGTTCTCCATCATGGCCACCATCGCGGGAGTCGCCAACACGGGCATGTCGCCCGAACCCATCTTCTCCGCCGTCTTATCCGCCGAGACGGCGTATGTCAGCGTGATGCTCTTTGTCTCCATTTTTCTCCGATTTTGTGTTAGTTGTAGTTCGGGCGGCCGTGCAGTCCGCGCGTCATTTCTTTATTGGCAAAAATATTAAAAACTAAATCATGGCTCACTCTCTATCCCTCATAAGTCGTCACCTTGTTCTTCTTATGCCGACGGAAAAGCGTATTTTCGCGTACTTATTTTAACGTAACGCATTTTTTCGATGGCTATAATCGCAAGCGCATCCGAGCTTCAGGATGATCCGAACATATATGACGAGGGGCGGACTGAAAGGCTGGCCGGATATTATACAGGCATAATAAGCGAACTGGGCGAGGATGTAACCCGCGAAGGGCTGGTCAAGACGCCGGAGCGCGTGGCCAAGTCTATGCAATTCCTCCTCAAGGGCTATCGTGAGGATCCTGAGGCCATCCTCCGCCAGGCCATGTTCCGTGAGCAGTACCAGCAGATGGTTGTAGTCAAGGATATAGAGATCTACTCAATGTGCGAGCACCACATTTTGCCGTTTTTTGGCAAGGCACATGTCGGTTATATTCCGCGCGACTACATCACGGGGCTCTCAAAGCTCCCGCGCGTGGTCGACGCGTTCGCACGCCGGCTTCAGGTGCAGGAGAGGCTCACCACGCAGATCAAGGAGTGTATCCAGAATACGCTCAACCCACTTGGCGTGGCGGTCGTCATTGAGGCGAGACACATGTGCATGCAGATGAGGGGGGTGCAGAAGCAAAACGCCGTCACCACCACATCTGACTTTTCCGGGGCCTTCCTTACCAGGGACGCCACACGCGAGGAGTTCTTCAACATCATCGGGCGCAATATGCACTAAGCCCCTTTCTCTATTCACATAGCAAAAAGCGGCGCCCGCCACATCTGTGTGGCGGGCGCCGACGCTTTGAAAGAAGTCGCTCGGGTGCGGCTCGTCCTCTTGTCCCTTAAGCTCTATGGCCTAAGGGCTTTTCTTTTGTCCCCGCCCTCTTTCTTTTCCTTTGGTGGCCTTCACGATTCTCATCGGTCTGCCAAATGCTTGCTTCGTTCGGCTCTTGCAGACCCCGCATCGCGCGTCGCCTGCGTGTGACTTCGCGGCTCTCATTTACCGCAGTCGCCTATGGCGGGAACGTTTCTTTTTTTTACATGACGAGCTTATAACCCTTGCCGTGTACGTTTATAATTTCCACAGACGGGTCGTCTTTCAAGTGCTTGCGCAACTTGGTTATGTAGACGTCCATACTGCGGGCGTTGAAATAATTGTCGTCTACCCAGATGGTCTTCAGAGCCACATTGCGCTCCAGCACCTTGTTGGCGTTTGAGCACAGAAGCTTCAGCAGTTCGCTCTCCTTTGTGGTCAGCTTTATTACGCTTTCACCGTCAATGAGCTGCTGCTTTTGCGTGTCGAACTTGAAGCGGCCGAGCTTGTACGTGTCAAGCACGGGGCTCTCGCCACTCGTGCGGCGCAGTATAGCCTCGATGCGCATGGTCAGCTCCTCCATAGAGAAAGGCTTCGTCAAGTAGTCGTCCGCGCCTATTTTGAATCCCTGAAGGATGTCCTCTTTCACATTGCGTGCCGTCAAAAATATGATGGGCACCTCCACGTTGGCCATCCTGACCTCCTTAGCCAGGGTGAAGCCGTCTTTCTTGGGCATCATGACGTCGAAGATGCAGAGGTCGTACTTGTCATTGATGAACATATTGTAAGCCTCCTCACCGTCGTGAGCCAAATCGGCCGAGTACTCCTTGGCCTGAAGATATTCGCACAGCAAGACGCCCAGGTTGCTGTCGTCCTCGGCTAAAAGAACCTTGTGCTTCTTTTTGTCATCCATATCAGTTACTTTATTAAGGGCAAATATATGTCAAATTTTGTTCCAACGTTCAACTCACTCTCCACAGAAATCTGTCCTCCGTGGTCTTCTACGATCTTTTTCACGTACGCCAAGCCAAGGCCGAAGCCTTTTATGTCATGCTTGTCTCCCGTCGATACGCGGTAGAACTTCTCAAATATGCGTTTCTGGTTCTCTTTCGAGATCCCTAACCCGTTGTCTTTTATTGATATTATTATACCGCCGTTGGCGTTCCGTGTCCAGACGTGGAGCATCGGGGCGTCGCGCCTGTACTTGAATGCGTTGTCCAACAGGTTGTATATCACGTTTGTGAAGTGTATGTTGTCCACCATTGCTATCGGGTCTGTTGCGTCAAGCCGCTCGTTTATCTCGCCGTTCGCGCTTTCCACCTTGACCCTGAAAGTGTTCACCACTTTGTCCACCAGCTCGTTTATGTTGCGCTCTTCAAGCTTCAGACGCCCCTTGCCG
>SFOL01000065.1 GCA_004552385.1 Bacteroidales bacterium
TCGCTGATGTCAATGTGGCTCGCAAATATGATGTCAACCTCATAACTGTTAATCCCAGTTGGGGTGGCACATGGGGCTACAATGCCGGTCAGCAGATAGAGGTGAAGTATGATGCCACGGCTCACAAGTACTACATTGAGCCTACCACGTTGTCTTTCTCCTACTCTGACACGACCGTCCACTACAGCGCCGGCTCCATTATGACGTTCCTTGAGGTGCCTGACCTCTACGGCTACTTCCCTGGCGCCCACGCCACTCTTGACAATCTCGTACTTGACGGCAAAGAGGTCACCTTCGACGCCTCTAAGGTCATCGACAGCAACGATAAGCTCGGGTATCGCCTCGAGCTGTGGAACTGCTATGGCGCCACCAAAGGCAACTGCGCTTTCGGCACTGCAAAGGGCGATGTCATCGAAGAGCTTGGCTTCAAAGAAAAGATGGAGCTCACAGCAACTTTCCGCTCTCTCTTCCCCGAGGTCTCCTTTGAGTAGGTCTCGGCTGAACCAATAACTTTTGCGTCCCCTCACTGGAACAGAGTGGGGGACGCTTCTTTCTGCTCATAAGAACATATTGTAACATATATAACATTGCGTAGCTCCGTGTTGTGCCATCTTTTTGTATTTTTGCAACATAACTTAAAGAATGTGATATGAACAAACTTATAAAGATTGCGAGGAGTCTTGCTTCTTTGGCGTTGCTTCTGCCCGCCGTGTTTTGTGCTTGCTCCGACTCCGGCTCCGATGAAGTCTCGGCCGACGTCCTCATACCCGGTAACTACAAGAATATGGAGTTTGGTGCCGAGGGCGGTGAGCAAAATGTTGCCATCCAGTCCAATCTCGATCTCGTTCTTACTCCGTCGGCGGACTGGGTTAGCGTTGAGTCTGTGACCTCGACGTCTCAAACCGTGCGTCGCTTCAAAGTGGTGTGCCAACCATGCTCCACTGGCGAGGAGAGAAGTTGTCAGATTAATGTCCAGACCACAGGCTTCTCCGACATCCTGGCGGTGAAGCAGCTTGCTGGTAAAGTCGTCTCGGCTGTGAGCGACTCGAATATTGAGGTGGCGGGAGATGGCGAGACGTTCACCGTGACGGTCAAGGCCAATGACGTGCCAGTCTTCAGCCCCGAGGTCCCTTGGCTCTCCGTGGTTGGTGACGTCCGCGACAACGATGACGGCACCTACTCGGCCGACGTCAAGGCAGCCCAGAACTTCGCCAACGCGCGTGAGGGTGTGCTCGTGGTGTCCAACGGCTCTTCGTCCGTCTCGTTCACCATCAAGCAGGGCAAGGGCTCTTCTTCCGAAATCTCCGGCATGCCCGACGAAGCTGATCTCGTGGCTACTTATATGGGCATGGGTTGGAACCTTGGCAACAGCCTTGACGCGCACGCCAACGAGGTCGCCAACGAGACTTGCTGGGGCAACGGCGCTTGTACCCAGGCAACTATGGATGCCATAAGGGCCGCCGGTTTCCGTACCGTACGCATCCCGGTCACCTGGCTCGGTCATATTGGCTCCGCACCCGATTATAAGATTGACGATGCATGGATGAACCGCGTAGCCGAGGTCGTCGGCTATGCTGAAAACGCCGGCCTTAATGCCATCATCAATATCCACCACGACGGCGCCGACAGCAAACATTGGCTTGATATTAAGACCGCAGCTACAAACTCCACCAAGAATGCCGCTATTGAGGCTCAGCTCAAGGCCATGTGGACACAGATAGCAAAAAAGTTCAAGAACCACGACAACTCGCTCATCTTCGAGCTCATGAACGAGATCCAAGACGGCGGCTGGGGCTGGGGTGCCAATAAGACCGACGGCGGTAAGCAATATAAGACTATGAACGGGTGGCTCCAAGTGTGTGTCGATGCCATTCGTGCCACTGGCGGCAACAACAAAACAAGGTGGCTTGGCGTCCCGGGATACTGCACAAACCCGGATCTCACCATTAATAATCTTGTTCTCCCGACCGATCCGGCCAATCGGCTCATCGTGGCGGTTCATTTCTACGATCCCAGTGATTATTCTCTTGAGGATAAATATAGTGAGTGGGGACATAATGCCGACTCAGGCAAGAAGTGCGATTGGGGCGATGAGGACAATGTGCGCAAAGTCTTCTCCTCTCTCCAGTCCAAATTCATTGCTGCAGGCACGCCTGTCTACATTGGCGAGATCGGTTGCGTGCATCGCTCCACAGCCCGCGCCGAGGCTTTCCGCAAATATTATCTTGAGTATGTTTGCAAAGCAGCCAAGACCTATGGCATGGCGCCGATATTCTGGGATAACGGCTCGGCCGCCGCAGGACGTGAGAGCTCAGGCCTCTTCAACCATGGCACTGGTGAGGCTCTCAACAACGGTGCCAAGGTGGCTGCCATCATGGTGAATGCCATTGAGAACTCAGATGAGTCATATACGCTTGAGAGCGTGTATAATAAGAGTATTGACAGTTATATGGTTGATTAATGAAAGCCATTCTCAAGTTTAAGTGTAAGTTCATGGCGGTGGCTCTGCTTTCCGCTTGCCTCGCCACCTCTACAGCTTGCTCAGAAGACGATGGGCCGGCGGAGCAGAATGACGATATCGTAATTCCCCCAGCCTACCAGAGGCTCGTGTTTCCCGCCACTGGTGGAGAGTCTCCGCTCTTAGTGAAAAGTTCCATTGATCTTGAGGCTGTTGCGTCAGCCGATTGGGTCACGGCGGTTCGCGTCGAGTCTACTTCGCAAAAGATGCGAAAGTTCAATGTCGTGTGCCAACCGTCGGCATCGGGCGTGACGGACAGTGCGCAGATTACTCTTTCCGCTGCTTCTGGATATTCTGGCGTCGTCAAGGTCGTGCGCCTAAGCGGGGCGGTTCTCTCGCTCGTTAGCGATGCCGAGGTGACTGTCGGGCCTGAATATGGCGAGATTGTCAAAATCGTGGTGCGAGCCAACGAGGCGCCCGTTTTCTCCTCTTCCGAGTCTTGGGTCACCTCGCATTCCCCGTCAGAGGCTGATGGCAATTATACGTTCAACGCCATCGTGGCGAAGAATCTCACCACCGCCGATAGGTCGGCAACTCTGACCATTTCGAACAGCGGCGGCAGCGTATCCGTCATCGTAACGCAGAGCGCCGGCCCAGGCCTTGATGACAGCGCGATGCCAAGCGACGCCATGTCGCTCATCTCCAAGATTTATGCGGGCATAAACATTGGCAACACCATGGAGTGCCCTAAGGGCGAGGGCGTCTGGTCTGGCGAGAAGGTCAACGCTGACTATGTCGAGGGACTTAAGGCCTTGGGCTTTAACGCGGTCCGCATACCATGCGCTTGGCATTCGCATCTCTCCGATGACAAGAAGTACACTATCGACCCGGCGTGGATCAGCCGTGTCAAGGAGGTTGTGGACTTATGCGTCGGCCGCGACATGTATGTCATGCTCAACATCCACTGGGACTCGGGATGGCTCGAGGACAGTATTTTCGACGCCTCAAAGAAGTCTGCCATTGTGGCCGAGCAAAAAGCCATATGGACGCAGATCGCCACCGCCTTTAAGGACTATGACGAGCACCTCTTCTTCGCCGGTTGCAATGAGCCGGGCATGAATGAGACTATCAACAACACAGAACGCTGGAAGACGGAGCCTGACGCGCTCAATCGGTATGTCGAATATGCGCAGACGTTCATTGACGCCGTACGCGCCACGGGTGGCAACAACGCGCTACGTTGCCTCGTCTTTCAAGGCCTTGGCGCCAGCATCTCTGTCACGTGTGACCACATGAGCATCATTCCCACAGATGTCGTCGAGGGGCGTCTCATAGCCGAGTTTCACTACTATGAGCCATACCAGTGGGCGATTATGGGAGAAGATGCCAGTTGGGGCAAGACTTTCTGGTATTGGGGCATGGACAACCACAAGAGCGGCTCAAATCATAACGCGACTTATGGCGAGGAGGACTTCGTGAAGTCACAGTTTGCCGAGATTAAGAAACGGTTTGTCGACAAAGGCATTCCTGTCGTCATTGGCGAATATTCCACGCGCATCCGCACGGGTTCTGAGGATCCTTCTGAGGAATTTGATGCGGAGCTTTTCCAAAAGAGCCGCGCCTACTACAACGAGGTCGTCACCCGCGAGGCCAAGAACCACGGTTGTGCGCCGTTCTTTTGGGAGACTGGCGCTGAGGTCAATCGAAAGAATGGCTCGGCAAAGCTGCAATACGCCATAGACGGCATCATGCGTGGCGCCAAGGACGGCAAATACCCGTTCTGATGAGCGTTTAGCTCCCGCATTCGTCCGACGGGAAAATAAGCCTCCCCCGCTCTTCGCTACTTGATAGCAGGGCGGGGGAGGTCTTTTTATGCCCCATGTGGCGGGGAGTGGTGAGGTTTTTTCAGTGTCTTCGTCCGCTCGGCGAGCGTCTCTTGTCGTCTGTTTTATTGTGGTTCGGCCTGTCGTCTCTGCTTTGCCTCCCTTGCCTGTCGTCAGTTCTTCTTGCGCTGGTTGGCTTTCCGTTGCGTCCGTCTGGTGCGAATCGGCAGGGGGCGGCGAATAGCCTTTCCCGCAAGTCCTCGCGGTGCATCTTCCGCAGCTCATTCTCTATGGCCCGCCTCTCCTCTGGCTTATACCAGAAGAAGAACATGCGCTGCTTCTGCTTGTCATCGGCCGATGTGGCGGTAAAGACAGGCTTGAGTGTGTACGGGTGCACGCCGGAGTAGTAAATCTCGGTCGAGACGGTCATTGGGGTGGGGGTGAAATCCTGCACCTGCTCCAGCTTGAAGTCCAAGTCGTGGGTCTCGGCGGCCAGCATGGCCATGTCCTCCTCTCGGCAGCCTGGGTGGCTGGACATGAAGTAGGGGATCAGCTGCTGGTTCAGATGGTGCTTCTTGTTCACATCGTCGAATATCTTCTTGAACTTATAGAAGAGCGAGAATGACGGCTTGCGCATTATGTTCAAGACTGCGTCTGACGTGTGTTCGGGGGCCACCTTCAGACGCCCGGAGACGTGGCGCGCTATCAGCTCTTCCATATACGCCTGGTGGCTGCGCTCCTCATCGGGCGTGGCGTTACCGTTCAGCAGCATGTCGTATCTCACTCCGCTGCCTATGAAGCTCTTCTTGATGCCCGGGATGGCGTCAACCCTTCTGTAAAGGTTTATAAGCCGCGTGTGGTCGGTGTTCATGTTCTTGCAGACGCTCGGGTGTATGCACGACGGGCGTGCGCAACGCTTGCAAAGTGTGATGTCCTTGCCGCGCATGCCGTACATGTTGGCCGATGGGCCGCCAAGGTCGGACAGGTAGCCCTTGAACCCCGGCAGCTTTGTCACCAGTTCCACCTCGCGCAGTATGGACTCTTCCGACCGCGACGCTATGAACTTGCCCTGGTGGGCCGATATGGTGCAAAAGCTGCAACCGCCGAAGCAACCGCGGTGCAGGCATATCGAGTTCTTTATCATCTCGTAGGCTGGGATGTCGCCCTTGCCGTCATAGCGGGGGTGGGGCAGGTGGGTGTACGGCAGGTCGAACGAGTGATCCACTTGCTCCGGTGTCATTGGCTCATATTGCGGATTTACCACCACCACTTTGTCTCCGACGCGCTGCGTCAGCCTTTTGGCCGTCCATTTGTTGCTCTCCTCCTCTATGTGGTGGAAGTTGTCGGCGTACAGTTTTGCGTCTTTCAGGCACTCCTCGTGGCTGTGAAGCTCCATGGTGTCCCAATTCTTGTTTTTGGGCAGCGGCGCGTCAGCGTCCAAAACGAACGAGGTCTGTGGCACTGTCTTAAGCGAACAGAATGGCACACCTTTTTTCATCAGGCTCGCTATCTCCATTAGCGGGTTCTCGCCCATGCCATAAACCAGCATATCCGCCCCGCTCTCCAACAATATGCTCGGGCGCAACTTGTCCTCCCAATAGTCGTAGTGGGTCAGCCTGCGCAGGCTGGCCTCTATGCCGCCCAGTATCACTGGCACGTCGGGGAAAAGCTCCTTGAGAATCTTGGTGTAGACTATCGACGGCATGTCGGGACGCCTGCCAGCCTGACCGCCTGGCGTAAATGCGTCATCGTGGCGTTTGCGGCGGCTGGCCGTGTAGTGGTTCACCATCGAGTCCATGGCTCCTGGCGATATGCCGAAAAAGTAGCGCGGCGCGCCAAACTTCTTGAAGTCGCGCAGGTCGTCCTGCCAGTTCGGTTGCGGAACTATGGCCACCCTCAGTCCCTCGGCCTCCAACACCCGGCCTATCACGGCCGCGCCGAATGACGGGTGGTCCACATAGGCGTCTCCGCTGAACAGCACCACGTCCATCTCCGTCCACCCTCGCAGCTCCGCCTCTTTCACGCTCGTAGGCAGCCACAGCCGCAAGTCTTTGCGCTCTTTGGGTGCTTGCGGCTTTTCGTGCTCAGGCTTAGGCTGTGAGGAGGCTATGTGGGTCCGAGCGCCACTTTCTCTGAGTTCTTTGCGCTCGTCTTTGGCTGCGGTTTTAGCGTTTTTGGGGGTGTTGACTCCCTCGAGCCTGTGGTCGTGGCTGCCGCCGCGCCTCTTTGCCGCATTGTCTGTCTTTGCCATGGTTTGTGCTTTGGGATGTGTGTGGTGGGGAAGAGTTGTGTGGTGGGGAAGAGTTGTGTGGTGGGGGCTTCCCTTTTTAGGGTGGGGGCGTCTCGTTATTGTGGGCGGCTCCCTTGCCTCGTGTGGTCTACGCAAGCCTGCGCCGAATGTTTGTCTGGCCTTGCCAATTTGTTTGCCTGTGTTACTGAGGCATTCGTGGCGTTTGTGCCCTACTTGCAAAAGCGCTGGCGCATGATGGTGGCCATTCCCTCCTCATGGTCTGTCATGAGCCTTTCCCCGACTTGCCTCATAGGCCTGCCACCCTCCATCCACATCGGGGTGGGATTCTACATGGCAAAACCTATGGACAAAAAAAAAGCCCGACTTATATCGGGCTTATTCTCTTTGTGCGCAGGATGAGACTCGAACTCACACGATCTTTCGACCACTACCCCCTCAAAGTAGCGTGTATACCAATTTCACCACCTGCGCATTAGTTTCACCCAAACCTCCGACCCATCGGCGTGGGCTAATGCTTTTCATCATGTAAAAGAAGAGCGGAAAACGAGACTCGAACTCGCGACCCCAACCTTGGCAAGGTTGTGCTCTACCAACTGAGCTATTTCCGCAGTCCGGAGAGGCGCTTTGCTTCTCGTTTGCGGGTGCAAATTTAGCTCTTCTTTTTTATTTCACAATAGGGTGACGGCTTTTTATCGCAAAAAATACTCTTTCCACGCCTTGACGCCCGTTCGTTATGCCGCATCTTACCTGTCTCCGCCCGCCGTACGCTTATTGCGCTATGTGTTTGCGAGCGGATTGCCTGCTTTGTTATCCGGTGCGTAAAGCGAGTCCACTTCCGTCATTATCGCGTCATACTTTTTGTCGTGCGTCACTCCCACCGCGCTGTCGTCTCCAAGCGCGTCTATGGCTTGGCAAACCCTTGCTGCTGTTATCTCGCTCACGTCAATGGCCGGTATGAAAGTCCGCTCGTCTTTTTTGTCGTCGTCATTCTCCAGCTCAGCTATCAGGCCGGCGCGTTTCAGCCGCTCCGCCAGGTTGAAGAAGAGCTGCTTCGCGAGCCCCAGCTCGTTGGCTATGTCGAGGCCCGTGGGGCGCTCTACGCCAGTTTTGAATGCCTTGACTATCCTCCGCATCACGATGACGGCCACCTTGCGCTCCGCATCGTGGCTTATTTCCGTCACGCTGTGCTCCAGGCTGTAGTCCGTCACGTTCTGTATCGAGAATGCTATTTTGCAACCAGCCAAAACTATCGTCCACGTAATTTGCAGCCATGTGAGCAGCAAGGGCAGGAAGGCGAAGCTGCCATACACCGCGCCCGCGCTGTTCACGCCTATCTGGAAGGTTATGTAGACCCATTGCACTATTTGGAAGGCCGTACCTGTCACGACGCCCGCCACCAGGGCTGGAGCCACCTTCACTTTGGTGTTCGGCATTACGAGGTAGAGCAGCGTGAACGCGGTCCATAATATCAGGTAGGGCAGTGCGCTCAGGGCCACGTCTTGCAGAGGTGTCAGCTCGCCCGTCAGGGTGCTGCGTATTGACGATTTCACCAGAAGTGTCGCGCTCGACGCCGTGAGCAGCATTATGGGGGTGAACAGCATTATGCACAGGTAGTCCGCCACTTTGCGGATGACGCCGCGCGACCTCTTTACGCACCACATGTCGTTAAACGCGGCCTCTATGTTGTTCAGAAGCTTGAACACGGAGTATATCAGCATGGCCGCGCCAACGCCTGCTATCACGCCGCCCTTGGCATTGTCAAGCGCGCTGGCCGCAAAGTTTATAAGGTAGTCCGCCACCGCGGCGTTGTTGAGCCCGTCGCGCATGTGGTCCGCCAGCAGGCTTTCGAGCCCGAAGCCTTTGGCTATGGCGAACGCGAGGGCTATCACGGGGACGAGTGACAGCAGGGTGTAATACGTCAGGGCCGACGCTCGTACGCTGGCTTTCTGCTCCAAAAACTCCCTGATGGTCATGACCACTATGCGCAGAAGCCCGTAGCCCGCGCGCACCCAGCTGTTCTCGCGGCTCACGTCTACTATCCACAGGTCGGTCTCTATGAAGTGTTTGGCTCTCTCTATCAGCGCGTCGGTTTTTGACTGCCTCATCTTTCTTGGTTTCGTTTGTTATGTGCGCCGCCTGTTGCCACTTTTCGACGATATGCCGTTCCGTCCGAGCCGCGCAAGGTCTTCTTACGCATCCACGTGGAGCTATGTTCCGTGTTTTTGCCATTTGGCGAGTGCATGACAAGAGGCTCCCCCGCGCTTGCGACATGGTTCTGCGCGGGGGAGCCTCTTATTGGTTTATCGTTACGCCTCTTACGCCTTATTCGGCGAAGGCGTCAAGGGTGTGGAGGGGCTTGTAGTCCTCGCCAAAGGCGCCCTTGTCGTAGCCGTTCCAGTCGTAGCACTCCGGCTCCCAGTAGAACACGCCCGAGATGGAGTTGCTCTTTTTGCCGGCGTCGGTTATCCTCTTGAGGCACTCGTACCCCTTGTCGGGGTCGGAGACCGAGTATCCGAACTCGCAGATCATCATCTCCTTGTTGTACATCTTGGCGAGGGTCTCAAGGTTGTTAAGCGTTATTTCCACGATGTCGGTGGCTGACACCGTGCTGCCAAGCTCCTCAATGGCCGTGCCCGGGTAGAGCGACACTCCGAAAATGTCATAGTCGACATCGCCATTTTTCAGTATGCCCATTATCCATTCCGAGGTCTTGAAGTCCCATCCGTTCTGCACGTGGACTATCGTCTTGATGTCAGGGCTCACTGCTTTGGCGGCTTCCACGCCCGCGTTGACCAGTTCTGCGAAGTTGGCGGAGCTCAGGCTCGCCTTGCCGTCAGGCCATAGCATTCCGTCGCCAACCTCGTTGCCTATCTGGACCCACTTGGGTGTCGCTCCCACATTTTGCAGTGTGGCTATGACGTCTGTCGTGTGGTCGGCCACGGCTTTCTTCAGCTCCTCGAATGTGAGGTCGGTCCAAGATGCCGGCTTGCCCTGATTGGCGGGGTCGGCCCACGTGTCGGAGTAATGGAAGTCCACCATCAAGTCCATGCCCAGTTGCTTGGCGCGAGCAGCTTTCTTTATGAGGTCGTCCTTGCCGCAATATGCGCCTTCGGGGTTCACCCACACGCGCAGGCGTATGGCGCCGATGCCCAGGCTTTTCAACAGTGTCATGCACTCTGTCTCGGTGCCGTCGGCGGCGTAGAATTTTATTCCGTTGTCCTCCATCTCGGTCAGCCATGATACGTCGGCTCCTTTGGCGAAGCCGTCGCTCTTGCCGTCTTGCGAGGTGTATGTGTTGCCGTTCGTTATCTCGCGCCACCCGTCGTTGTCGTCGTCGCAGGCTGGCATTACGATGGCGGCCATTGCCACGGCGGTGGCGGTCAGTATATCTTTTGTTCTCATTTTTGTCTTTTTATGCCTCGCCTTGGGGCGAGGTCTGTCTCTATTCTGCCTTTGAAATTGACCACGTGTTGTTCACGAGGTTTATGGTCAGATTGTATGTGCCTGAGATCGGATCGCCGTCTACCCAGAACTTCCAGACGCCACTGTCTATTGATATGTTGCCGTCTTGGTCGACCGGGCCGACTTTAGTTCCGTAACTCGTGTCATAGTAGACCTCGAACTCTTTTTGCGAGTCTTTGGTTATGGTGATAGTGCCGTTGTAAATTCCGTCTGAAGTGGCGGCGAGCGTCACCCAGCTGTCGTCTCCGTAGTTGCCGTCTATG
>SFOL01000066.1 GCA_004552385.1 Bacteroidales bacterium
CATATTTGCTTGTCGTGGGGTACTTGCCGCCACCGAACAAAAAACTGAAAATTCCCATTGTAAAATAATTGGCTTGATTCTGATATCAATCGTGCGAAGTTAATCAATAATAGCGTATAAATGTATTTTAACACAATCATTTTTTCCTCAGACTCGTCAAAAAAAGATGGCTGATTTCGAAACCATGACGCTGCGTGCACCCCCGCTCAATCAGACCTAACCAAACGTGCGGCCCGACGATGTTGCAACTAAACGGCTACTTCTTATCTTTGCAAACCGCTCGGCGGCAGGCTGAGCAAGACAGCAACGACAGAAGACGATGAACAACAAAGAGATGGTGGCTCACGCTCTGGGCATAATAACTGTGGCCATTTGGGGCGTGACATTCGTGAACACCAGATACGCGGTCAGCTCGGGGCTCCACCCGTGTGAACTTTTCCTGCTCAGATTCTCAATAGCCTACATATGCATCTGGGTTTTCGACTTGGCTCACAGTCGCGGCAGGGTGAGCCTGATGTCGAAATCGGCGAAAGACGAATTGATTTTCGTCTTGCTGGGCATTAGCGGCGGGTCTCTCTATTTCTGCACAGAGAATGTGGCAGTGAGCCTCACGCACGTGAACAACGTCGCGTTCATTGTTTGCACCGCCCCTCTCATAACCATAATATTGGGCCGCCTGTTCACCAAGTCTGTAGTTTTGTCGGGCCGTCTGATAGCCGGCTCGGCGTTAGCCCTTGTGGGTGTGGGCGCCGTCATATTCAACGGCCAGTTCATTTTGCACCTGAGCCCAGCAGGAGATCTGATCGCCCTGGCCGCCGCCGTGTGCTGGGCAGTGTACAGTCTGCTGATAAAGCGCGTGTCTGACGGGCGGTATGGCGCGGTGTTCGTGACCCGCAAAGTATTCGCCTACGGCATATTGACCGTCCTGCCGATGTTCTATTTCGAGCCTTGGCACATCGACATGGGCATGCTGCGCTCCCCGTCTGTCTGGGGCAACCTGCTGTTCCTGGGCTTCGTGGCCTCGTTTGTCTGCTTTGTGACCTGGAGCTGGGTGATAAAGAGGATCGGCGCCCTCAAGGCCACCAACTACGTATATCTGAACCCGGTGACGACCGTCTTGGCAAGCGCCGTTGCCCTCGATGAGCCCATGACGGCTCTCGCATTCGCAGGCTCCGCGCTAATCTTGCTCGGGGTGTTCCTCGCGAACACGGCCAAGACGGGGAAACAGTAATAACTTTTGCTCCACAAGCGAAGCCGCCCTCAGCAAAACGGCCTTTGCAGAGGGCGGCCTTTATTATGCGCTTATGGCGTCACGCCTGCGCGGACAGGCGCCTATCGGCGAGCGTATGTCTCAAGAGCCAGAGGCAGCGCCTGGTCGGGGACAAAGTGTCGCACACTGACCCCGTCGGCAATCCACCGCCTGATTTGCGTTGACGACAGCTCGACCATAGGGGCGTTGAGGATTGAGACGCTCCCCCCGAGAGCCTCGACCGGCGAAGAGTCGATGGCCTCGCCAGGGCGCGGATAGACGATGAAACGCCGACCGCGTATAAGCCTGTCGGCCTCGCGCCACCTCGGCAACCCCGCCAGGTTGTCCCCTCCCATGACGATAATGAAATCGCGCCCCGGGTTCTCGGCCTCGAGGGCGTCAATCGTGTTGATGGTGTATGAGGGCTGCGGCAATCGCAACTCTACATCGGAGACACGGATCCGGTCATCAGCCCCGGTGGCCAGCTCCGCCATGCGGAGGCGGACATCGGCAGGGGCGAGCCCGGATTGACTCTTAAACGGGTTTTGCGGGCTTACGACAAGCCAAAGGTCATCGACACCGCCGAAGTTCAGGACGTATTGGGCCAGCATGAGGTGCCCGACGTGAACGGGGTTGAAAGAGCCGAGGAAAAGAGCCGTCCGCATGATATGGCTATTTTCCGATGAACTGCCTCACCTTGCGTTCGGCCTCGGCCTCGGCCGTCGCCAGATCGTCGTTAATGACGACCGCATCGAACAGAGGGGCGAAGGTGAGCTCCTCACCCGCCTTTGCGAGCCTCTGCTCAATCTTTTCGGGGCTGTCAGTGCCTCGCCCGACGAGCCTGCGGCGGAGCTCTTCGACCGATGGCGGCTGGATGAAGACGGTAAGCGCCTTGTCTCCAAAAATACGTTTCAGGTTGAGTCCGCCCTTTACGTCGACGTCGAACACGATGGTGTTACCCTTGGCCCAGATGCGGTCCACCTCGCTACGCAAAGTGCCATAATAGCAGCCTTTGTAGACCTCCTCGTGCTCAACGAAGTCGCCGGCCTCGATTCGCCTCTCGAACTCCTGCGCTGAGAGGAAGTAATACTCCACGCCGTCGCGTTCCTGTCCGCGAGGCGCGCGGCTGGTGGCCGAGATGGAGAACTCGAGGCCGAGGCCAAGGGAGAGCAGGTGATTGACAATTGTGCTCTTGCCGCTCCCGGATGGAGCCGAGAAGATGATTATTTTACCCACAGGAAAGAAATTAGTTTTGATGATCGAAACATGAGGCGAGCGGCGATGCAGAGGCCGAGTGGCGCGGGATGACTTCTCGCGTCACTCGGCCGGTCCTTGTGCGTCAGTCGCTTTACAGAACGTTGAGCACCTGCTCTTTAATCTTCTCGAGCTCGTCTTTCATCCGTACGACGAGCCTCTGCATCTCGGCCTGGTTGGCCTTGGAGCCCAGAGTGTTAATCTCACGGCCCATCTCTTGGGCTATGAAGCCGAGCTTTTTGCCGGCGTCGGCGTCGTTGGCCAAGGTCTCGCGGAAGTACTTGATGTGGTTGGCCAGACGGACTTTCTCCTCATTGATGTCGAGCTTCTCGATGTAGTATATGAGCTCTTGCTCCAGACGGTTGTTGTCCACCTTGTCTTTCGCGATGATCTCGTCGAGATTGCTCTGGATTCGAGCCCTGATTTTCTCGATCCTCTCCTTTTCGTATTGAGGCACCTCGAAAGAGTATTTCTCAATGAGGTCGACATGGCTGAGAAGGTCGGCTGCGAGGGCCTTACCCTCCTGCTCGCGGAAGCTGATGAAGTTGTCGACGGCCTCGCGGACGCAGTCCATGACCTGCTCCCACTCGTTCTCGTCAAGCTCCGGCTGCTCCACCTTGACGACGTCGGGCAGAGACATTATGATGCGCATGAAGTCCGTGTCGCCCGGCATGGCGTTCTGCTCCTTGATGGCGGAGAGCTGCTGATAATATTGCCTCACGGCATCGGGATCGATGCGAGCGACCCTCTCGGCCTGCTGCGTCTCGCAGAACATGGCGAAGTCGACCTTGCCGCGGCCAATCCTGCCTGCGAGGAATGAGCGTATGTCGAGCTCTTTCTCACGGTAGAAGCCCGGGACCCTCATAGCGAGGTCGAGCTGCTTGCTGTTGAGCGACTTGATCTCGACGGTAACCTTCTTGTTCGGCAATTCTTTGACGGCCTTGCCGTAGCCGGTCATTGATAATATCATTAAATGAAATCTTTTATCATTCAGAAGCCAGGGTCTTACGCTTTCGCCTCCAGAGGTCGGCAATGATGCCGTCGGCGAGCCCGTCTGACGGGATTTCGATACTCCTGACGCCGAGAGCGTCGGCTATCGTAAGGAAGATGTCGGCCGCGGGCACTATGACGTCGGCCCTGTCGGCCTTCAGCTTGTAGCAGACCATCCTCTGCTCCACCGAGAGCGGGCGCAGCTCGTCATAGAGGCCGCGCAGCGTTGCCACGCTCATGCTGCTGTCCGCCATGTCCCTCTCTTGCGCCATGCTGAACAGCTTGTTGATGTTGCCACCCGCGCCCACCATGACGGCATCGTCGAAGTAGTGCCGCCCTAACGGATATGCGCCCTCAATGGAGAGCAGGGCTTCCTTGATGCCTGATCGCCATTCCTCCCCGACGGCGTTGTTGATGATTCTGACGGTCCCGACGGGGAACGACTTCCTTATGAAAGTCTCGTCGCCACACATCACGGAGACCTCCGTGCTGCCACCACCCACATCGACGTAGACAAGCTTGCGGCGGTCGGAAGGCGACCGGAGGTTGCACACGATGGCGGCCTCGTCCTGTCCGGTTATGACTTCCACGTCGAACCCCGTGGCCGCTCGTATGCTCTCCACCACCTGTGAGGAGTTTGCGGCCTCGCGTATGGCGCTCGTGGCGCAGAATCGGCAGTTGGACGCGGGAACTTCATAAATCCCCAGCACGAGCTGATACGCCCTCATCAGTTCGACGAGGTGCTTGAGCTTGAGGTCGGTCACGAATCCGCACGTGAAAACATCCTGCCCCAAGCGGAGCGGGACGCGCAGAAGCACAACCTTGCCGAATCGCCCCGTCTCCGGGTCTTCAAGCCGCTTAATGAGCAGCCTGACGGCGTTCGAGCCGATATCGACGGCCGCGAAGTGAGGGTGTTCCATAGGCGTTGGAATGCGGGCGCCGGCGCCACCAGGGAAGCACGCGTAAGATGCCGCCCGTCGAAGGTGCCAGCCGCCTGTACACATCTCAAAGATATGAATTATTTTGCTAATTTCGCTTTTATGTCAGCAATAACGAAGACACGTGTAGTGGTGGGCCTCTCAGGGGGCGTGGACTCGAGCGTCGCGGCGTACGTTTTGCGCGAGCAGGGGTATGACGTTGTGGGGCTCTTTATGAGGAACTGGACAGACACGACGGGCGTGCTGAAAGGCGACTGCCCATGGCTTGACGACAAGTTTGACGCCGAAGCCGTGGCGCGCAAGCTGGGCATACCGTTCCACTTTGTGGACTTGTCGGAAGACTACCGCCGCAGGGTGGTTGACTATATGTTCGCAGAATACGCGGCGGGCCGGACTCCGAACCCGGACGTCTTGTGCAACAGAGAGATAAAATTCGACAGCTTCCTCAAGGCCGCGAGAGACCTTGGCGCTGATTTCGTGGCCACAGGCCACTATTGCCGCAAGACAGAGCGCGTGGCGCCAGACGGGCGGACGTCGTACAGCCTCTTGGCGGGCTCAGACCCGAACAAGGATCAGAGCTACTTCCTTTGCCAGCTGAGCCAGGAGCAACTGGCGGCTGCCATGTTCCCCATAGGCGACATGCTGAAGCCGGAGGTCAGGCGCGTAGCCACCGAGCTTAACCTGGTGACGGCGCATAAGAAAGACTCGCAAGGCATATGCTTCGTGGGCAAAGTGGACCTGCCTGTCTTCCTCCAGCAGAAACTTAAGGCCGAGGAGGGGAAAGTATTCCTGATGGATCCCGAGGCCCCGATCTTCAGGCGGGACTGGTCGGCCGCATACGCTGACTCGCCAGACCCGGCGGCACTTGAAGAGCTGGCGACCCCCTACCCCCTGCACCCGAAATACGGGCGGAAAGTCGGAACACACCAGGGGGCGCAATTCTACACCATAGGGCAACGTAAAGGCCTCTTCATAGGAGGGTTCCCCGAGCCTCTATTCGTCATCGGCAACAACATAGAGCACAACCAAGTGTTCGTGGGCATGGGAGAGGGCCACCCGGGGCTCTACAGGCGCGTATTGAAAATCAAGACGCCAGACGTGCACTGGCTGCGAGACGAGCTTCAAATGGCGGACGGCGAGACGAGGGCATACAAATGTCGAATAAGGTATCGGCAGCCGCTCCAAGATGTCAGAGCCTTGGCCACGCCGGACGGCATGTTCATAGTATTCGCCGAGCCGCAACGCGGAATAACGCCTGGACAATTCGCCGCACTGTATGACGGTGACGAGGTGGTATGCTCGGGCGTAATCGCCATGTAAGTAACACATGAATGACAATGCATATGAAAAAGTGGTCGCTCGCGGCAACAGGTGCGGCCCTTATGATAGCCACTGCATCGGCCGGGCAGGACTTTGCCGGACTTGGCACACAGATAGAACGCGGCAGGCTCAGGACGGAATGCAGCCACCCCGGCATCAAGCGAGTACGCACGTATGACGTGACGAGCCCGGACATCCCCTACTCGTTCAACAACTACCGCATAGCCTTCGTTGCCGACACGCACTACCCGAGCCTCTTCACGGACGAGACCCTGGTGAGCCTCGGCAACATACTACGCGAACTGAACGCCGACCTGCTGCTGCTCGGAGGCGACTATCAGGAGGACTGCGAACACGTGGAGCCGCTCTTCAAGACAATGATGGAGAGCAACCCGCGAGACGGGGCCATGGCCGTGCTGGGCAACAACGACTTGGAGCGATGCACGGACTTGATAAAGAGCCTGATGAAGGACTATGGGATAACACTGGTTGAGGACACGTGCGTAACCATAACCGTCGGTAACGAGCACATAAGGGTGGCTGGCGTGCACAACACGTACACCCCACGCGAGACTGCCGTGAGCCCGACCTTGAAAGAGCGCGATGGCGACTTCGTCATTTTAATGACCCACACACCGGACTATGCCGAAGACCAGGACATTAGCCATGCCGACCTGACTCTGGCCGGCCACACGCACGGAGGCCAGGTGACCATGATGGGAGCCTGGGCGCCAATAACCGCCTCGCACTACGGGCAACGATTTCTGAAAGGACTGAACTGGAACTCAGCAGGTCAGCCAGTGATAACGACGACGGGCATAGGCACCTCCCGCAGAGACATCCGCCTGTTCGCTCCGAGCGAAGTCATCTTGCTGACTCTACACACCCTGCGCAAGACGCCGCCGAGCACTCCTTTGGCCGCAGACAAAAGCTTCAGGGACATCCCGAGAGCCAGAATGCACCTGAGCGAAATAAGAGAAGAAGCTAAGAAGGAGGGGCAGGAAGACATCCCCATCCCGAAAAAAATGTAGGCAGGCCACCCAAAAGGACTTCGGCGCATTTTTTCTTACCATTTAAGACAAAGAACACGAGGAATGGATAAAAATTTCAAAGAACTGCTGCCAGCCGTAAAAGGCTTCGCCTTCGACATAGACGGAGTCTTATCGACACAGACCGTGCCAATGTCGGCCGACGGCATACCGATGCGCACAGCAAACATAAAAGACGGCTACGTATTGCAGCTGGCGGTGAAACTCGGCTACAAAATAGCCATAATAACAGGCGGCAAGAGCGACGCCATAAAGAAAAGATATGAGGGGCTCGGCATAACCGACATATACATGGGCCAGGCCACAAAAATGGGGGCCTACACAGAGTGGCGCGACGCGAACGCGCTAAACGACAACGAGATATTGTATATGGGCGATGACATTCCAGACCTTCCTATACTGAAAACCGTAGGAGTGGCCACATGCCCGTCGGACGCATGCACCGACGTGAAGGAGGTGTGCCGCTACATTTCGCCATTCAAGGGTGGCGAATGCTGCGTGAGAGACGTTGTGGAGCAAGTGCTGCGCTCCAAAGGCCAGTGGGGTCACGACCACTCCTGGTAATCGGGTACTAAACGATTCGGAGTATGAGCGTCATGGGACTCATAAGGCTGGTCAGGCTGCCAAATCTGGCATTCATCGTGCTGTTCCAGGTCATGCTGCGATACAGCCTCGTGCTGCCGATGCTGGCGAAATTCGGGGTGGAACCCGCACTGAGCGGCGCGCAATTCGCGATGCTCGTGATCGCGACGGTGTGCCTCGCCGCCGGAGGTAACGCCATAAACGACTACTTTGACATAGAGGCCGACAAGGTGAACAGGCCGGACCGCGTCGTGATAGGCAACGTGGTGAACCGGAGGTTTGCGCTCCTGACCCACGTGGTCACGACCCTCATTGGAATATTCGCCGGCATCTACCTGTCATTCATACTGCGACGCCCCGCATTCCTGCTGCTGTTTGTGACGCTGCCGGTGCTTCTGTGGTTCTACTCGACACACTTCAAAAAACAGGTACTCGTTGGCAACCTCCTCGTGGCAATTCTCGTGGCCCTGACCGGATACATGGTGGTGTCGGTAGAATTTGCCGCGCTTGACCGCTCAAACTGCCCAATGAGCACCAATGAGCCACCGCTCTCATGGATATGGTACATCGTGTGCGCATACTCAGTTTTCGCATTCATATGCAACCTGGGACGCGAGATAATTAAAGACCTTGAAGATGCCGAGGGAGACGGCAAGGCCGGGTGCCACACACTGGCGATAGAGCTGGGGCCGACATACTCGAAGGCGGTGGTAACTCTCGTCGAGGCTGTATTACTGGCGGGTTGCAGCCTCGCACTTGGCAACATTCCGAGCTGGATAGACACATCACGGCCCACGGCGTATTTCGTATTGCTGATAGCAATCCCAACCGCCGCCATGTGCGCAATGGTGTGGTCGGGCCATGACAGACGGGCCTACCATAGAGCGTCGCAGCTCAGCAAGGCGATAATGGCGGCAGGCGTCATGTCGTTGTTTTTCTTAAACATATAGGAACAATGTGGCCTCGACCACAAAAAAACATAATTCAAATGCAGACAAACCCACTCTACACACACAAGTCCATAAGGAAATATAAGCAGCAGCCGATAGACGACGAAACAATCAACAAAATTGTGGATGCAGGCATAAGAGGCTCAAACACAGGCAACATGCAGCTTTACAGCATAGTGTTGACCACAAGCGACGACGTGAAGCGCGAACTGGCCCCCGCACACTTTAACCAGCCTATGGTAACCTCAGCCCCCTTAGTCGCCACAGTCTGCGTGGACGTGAACAGGATGAGCAAGTGGTGCAAAGTGAGCAACGCCGACCTCGCGTTCAACAACCTTGAGAGCTTCATCACCGCCTCAATCGACGCCACCATAGTGGCGCAAAACATGGCTCTGGCGGCCGAGGAGGAGGGGCTTGGCATATGCTACATAGGCACGACGACCTACAACCCGGACATGATAATCGACGTTCTCAAACTCCCCAAAGGAGTCTTCCCCCTCGTGACACTCACGATAGGCTACCCCGACGAGACCCCGGCCCTGACGGAGCGCCTTCCCGCCGCCGCCATTGTCCACAAAGACAGGTACGCCGATTACTCAGACTCCGACATAAAGGCCCTCCACGCCGAGAAAGAGGCCAACCCGCTGAACAAAAAATTTGTGGAGGAGAACCACAAAGAGAACCTGGCCCAGGTCTTCGCTGAAATACGTTACCCGCGGCAGACGAGCGAGGCGTTCAGCGAGCGCCTTGTCGAGACCCTGAAAAAGCAGGGCCTCATGTAGCCGCGGAATCAAGCAAAAGCAATAAACCCCGCCCACCGTCAAGAAACGGGATGGGCGGGGCATTTTATTGCAATGATGATAATCAGCAGGCCTCCTTCTTCCGGTCGCAATAACGCTCGCACTGAAGGCAGATGTCAAAGCCAAGCAACGCGCCAAGAATAAAATCCTCCTCGGGCGTGAGGTCATACAACGGCCGCGACACGAAACGGCTCACAGCCTTGATACACTGCGGTCTTCCGAAATATATATTGACATTGGCATCGCCAGCCTCCTGGACGAGATTGTCTATGCCCAGCCTGTTGAGCCTGTCAACAGCCGCCTGAGCCAAATCTTTGCGCAAAGTGAAAAGAACAAGATTGCGCACGCCCTTTTGAAACTCGTAGATATGGTTGCTGAGCACCAAATGTGCCGCATTCTCGCTTGCCATGGCCTTAATGTCAATATAATGAAATGAACCTACGCAGAAACCACCTGTTTGTCTAAAGCCCGAGCGACGCCACCCATGTGGCAATGCGCTCGTCGGTCTTGTCGCTCTCGTTGACCTCATCGATGGCCAGCCCCACGAACTGGCCGCCGTCAACCGAGGCCGAGCTGTCAAACGTGTACCCGTCTGTCGACACCTTGCCGACAAGCTCAGCTCCCGCATCGGCGGCAGCCTTGGCTATGATGGACATGGCATCGCAAAACGTGTCAGAATAAGAAGACGAGTCGCCACAGCCAAACACCGCCACTTTCTTGCCGGTAAGGTTGGAAGACTTAATAATCTCCACGCCGTCATACCAGTCGTCTTGAAGTTCACCGCACCCCCAAGTAGACGAGCCAAGGACGAGAACGTCATTCCCGGCAATGACATCGGCATTGAAATCAGACACGGGGAGTGCGCTTGCGCCAATCTTGCCTGCGATGCGTCCGGCGACATCCTCTGTCGTGCCTGTAGTTGATCCGTAGACTACAATAATCTTGCTCATAATGATAATCTTTGTGAACAAACAGCCACCGCATACGACGCAAAAGCGGTCGCGACGTTAAGCCGTTCGCTTGTTCATTATTTATACTAAGACAAAATTATGCAGCAAAGCTGGCTGAGACAATAGATATAATTAACGTGAGTTCGACCAAATCA
>SFOL01000009.1 GCA_004552385.1 Bacteroidales bacterium
GTGTTGTCCCATGTGGCTTTTTCACTCTTATAGTTGGCGTAGGCGTTGCCAAACCATGTGCCGGAGAACGAGTTTTTACCGCCCGCAGCCCAGTTCTTCAGTGAGATCTGGTTTACTGTCAGAGATGTGAAGACGCTGGTTTTCCATTTTGACGCAGGCTGCGCGGGTGTCGCCGCCGCCTCTTCTTGAGCAAAGCAAGCCGCACTCGCGGCCATCGCGAGTAGTGAGGAGAGTAAAGTCTTGATTTTCATCTGTGGTTGGGTAATACAATTGCTGTGTTCACGCTGCTTCTACGTTCGACCGCTTTTTTTGTTCTCATCCACTTGCCGATTTCGCGTTTAAAACAGCAGGCGCACGTCAGTCACCATCATGCCTGCCTTCTTTGCGGCCTCTATGCCTGTGTCTCCGTCTTCAAACACTTGGCACTCTTCGGGTCTTACGCCCATAAGCTCCGCGCATCGCAAGAATGTGTCCGGCTCTGGCTTGTGCTTAGCCACGTCGTCTGCCGCCACTATATGGTCAAAAAGGCCTATCAGACCCGTGGATGTCAGCATCAGCTCCGCCCTGTGTCGGTCGCTGCCTGTGCCAATCGACATCGGTATGCGCCCTTTGGCTGAGCGCGCCACGTCTGCCACTGTTGATATCTCCTCAACCTCGTCGGCCTTGGCGTTGGCCAGTTCTCGCTTGCGTCTTACGATTTTGTCACAGTCCGCATCTTCGCGTCCTTTGCTTTTTACTATTAGTTGGGCGATCTCCTCGATTGACCGCCCCGTCATGCCGATGAACTCTTCTCGCCTTATCTCAATGCCCTGCTCGCGCAGTGCCTTGTCCATCGCTTGCCAGTTCAGCTCAAGGCTGTCTATCAGTGTGCCGTCGAGGTCGAATATGAGCGCCTTGGCTTTGGGGTTTATGAGGTCGTTCTGTGTCTTCATCTCTGTCTGTTATGCGGTTTTAGAACTTTAAGAATGACCCATTCTTTATGTTTGAGCTGATGTCCTTAATTCCGCCTATTATGTCTTTATGTGTGTTTACGAATGTGTCCTTGAATGAGAATGCGTTATCATCAGTCTCCGCTTCAGCCTCGGGGGCGACGCCCATCTGCGCCAAAGCGTCTTTCAGACCCTCGGGGTCGTCTGAAATCAGCAGGACTTTGTCGCCAATAGACAGCTCCGTCTTGCCTGTGGGCACGAAGTACGTCTCGTCCCTCTTTACCAATACGGCCACGCAACTCTCGGGCAGCGGCAGTTTCAGCAGCTTGTCTCCGTAGTTGAGGATTTGCTCGGATATAGTCAGTTCGGCGAGCACCGATTTTATGTCGTCAGACAACTCCATGTCAAAGTCTTTCACTTTGCCGTACTCCTCTTGAGCGTCTATCAGGTTAAGTCTCTTTGCCACCGTGGCCAGCGTCGTCCCCTGTATCACGAGCGAGACGAGCGTGCAGATGAACACGATGTTGAATATGAAGCGGGCGTGAGGCACGTCGGCCGCCAAAGCCAATATGGAGAATATTATGGGCACGGCGCCGCGCAGCCCCACCCACGATATGAAGTATTTGCTGTCGCGGTCGACCCTTTTGAAAGGCAGCAGGCAGGCGAACACGCTCGCTGGGCGGGTCACGAATATCATCAGAAAGCTTACTATCACGCCAGGCACGATCAGAGGCACCAGCTCGTGAGGATTGACCAGCAGGCCGAGCGCCAAGAACACCGTCAACTGGCTAAGCCATGCGAGGCCGTCAAAAAAATTCACTGCCGAGCGCTTATGCACAAAGCGCGAGTTGCCCATCACGACGCCGCCTATGTACACCGCCAGGTAACTGTTGCCCCCCATGAAGTACGAGGCCGAGAACACGAATATGCAAGCCGTCAGGACGAGTATGGGGTACAGGCTCGCATTGTCTATCTTTATCTTGTTTATGACCCACACGAACGCGTATCCGAAAACGAGGCCTATGAGTGTCCCCACGGCGAATTGCGTCACGAGCTGCAATATGGCTGTGCCATAGTCTGGCGCGCCGCCCTGGCTCAGAAGGTCTATCAAGGTGATGGTGAGCATGTAAGCCATAGGGTCGTTACTTCCGCTCTCCAACTCCAGCATCGGCCTGAGGTTGTTCCTCAAGTTGAGGCCCTTCCCGCGCAAAATGGAGAAGACCGACGCGGAGTCGGTCGATGACATAGTGGCGGCCAAAAGGAGCGAGGCGGTCAGGCTCAACGGTATCGTCCCCAGGGCGGGTATGTTGAATATGACGTGGATGAGGATGCCAGTGAGAGCGGCGGTCAGCACCACGCCCAGTGTGGCTAACACGACGCCTGCGCCAAGAACAGGCTTGATGTCGGATATCTTGGTGTCAAGCCCGCCCGAGAATAGTATGATGCACAATGCCACTGTGCCTATAGCTTGCGCCGTGGGAAGGCTTGAAAACTGTATGCCGAAGCCGTCTGACCCGCACATCATGCCCACCCCGAGGAAGAGCAGGAGCAACGGTACGCCGAACCTGTACCCGGCCTTGCAGGCGAGAATGCTCAGAAAGAAGAGTATCGATATGCCGAAAAGTATGGTTTCTACTGACATGAGCGTCTTTGTGATGTGCTTTTTACTTGGTGTGCGAATAAGTTGCCTGCTGCGGAAAAGAGGCTGGCGGCGTTGCCATCCATACCCTACAAATTTACAAAAAAAACGCTCTTGCGCCTTGCCGTGGCCTTGGGCTCAAGGTATTTTTTAACCTTATTTGGCGATATTGCGTATCTTGTTGATTTTCACACTGATTATTTTTGCTGTCAATTCCGTCTAATGCTTTTTTTTTAGTCAATTATGGCATCTGTCTCTTGCAACGAAGATGTGCGTATGACGGCGAGGCACTGGGCCGCACTTATCGGCCTTACCCTGGCCGCCTTTATTTTCAATACTTCAGAATTTGTGCCTATTGGGCTTCTTTCCGACATAGCCCGCGATTTTGGCAAGACTGAGAGTGAGACGGGGCTTCTCATCTCGGTTTACGCGTGGTGCGTAGCCCTGTTGTCCCTTCCGCTTATGATTTTGGCCAGTCGGATGGAGATGCGCCGTCTTATGCTATGCCTGGCGGGCGCGTTTGCCGCATTCCAATGTCTGTCTTGGGCCTCGGGCAGCTACGCCATGCTTATGGCCAGCCGTGTGGGTGTCGCGTGCTGCCACTCTGTTTTCTGGAGTATTGTGTCGCCTATGGCGGTGCGCATTGTGCCGTCGGGGCATAAGGCTATGGCTCTCAGTACTATTGCCACGGGGAGCGCGGTGGCCATGATTGTCGGTCTGCCGCTTGGCAGGGCTGTCGGGCTTCTGCTCGGCTGGCGTATGACTTTTCTTAGTGTCGCTGGCGTTGCCGCCCTCGCGCTCGTTTTTATGTCTGTCACTCTGCCGCCGCTTCCGAGCGAGGGGCGTTTTTCCGTGCGACGTCTGCCTTCGTTGTTGAGCAACAGGGCTTTGGTCCTCCTTTACGCCTTTACGGCCATTTGGGTTGTCGGCTACTATACGGCCTACAGCTACATTGAGCCGTTTCTTGGTCAGGTAGTGGCTTTGGACGAGCACCACGTCACCATGTCTCTTATGCTTTTCGGCGTGGCTGGCATTATTGGTGGTCAGGTCTTTGCGCGTCTCTATGGCCGCGGGCCCCTGCGTTTCATAAGTGTGATGGCGGTGCTTATGGCTCTGTGTCTCGCCCTTTTGCTTCCTTTCGCTTCCTGTGTCTGGGCGGTCTGGGTGGTATTCCTTGTCTGGGGTATGTCCACCACTGCTTGCAACATAGCTCAGCAGAGCGAGCTCATAGCCATGACTTCGGCTTCCGACACGGCGGTGGCTATGAGCATATACTCCGGCATTTTTAATCTCGGCATCGGCACGGGGGCCGCGGTGGGCGGAGTTGTATGCGCTGTCGCGTCTGTCGATTTTATCGGGTTCGCCGGCTTGTGCTGGTCGGCCGTAGCCATAGTGCTGTGGTTCTCGGCTCTCAGGCCCGCCATAAGGCGGCAGGGCAGGGCGTGGTGAGCCTGCCTGTCGCTCAGTGACATACAGCGTCAGCGCATTGCCATGGGATCTGCCCCTTGCAATGCGCTGACGCTTTTTCTGTTGTCTCTAAGCTGCGTGGCTGTGGAGTCTCCGCCACACTCCTGTGGCTTCGTGCGGCAAGCTGTCGATGCTTACTCCTTCAGCGCAATCCTCTTAATGCAGGCCAACTTATGTGTGTAGATTTCCCTCTCCCCATTGAATATGCCGACATTGTCAAGCTTATCTACCCTCACGCACCCCGACGCGTGTATTATGCCATTTCTGTCGAGGCATATGCCTACGTGGCAAATCGAGCCTTTCTCGTTAGAGAAGAATGCCA
This sequence comes from Bacteroidales bacterium, assembly GCA_004552385.1. Taxonomy (GTDB): domain Bacteria; phylum Bacteroidota; class Bacteroidia; order Bacteroidales; family Marinilabiliaceae; genus W3P20-009. The sequence goes on from SFOL01000009.1 coordinate 4,358, forward strand.
AGTCGTTCTCTCTCTGCTCGCCTATCGCCACGCAGTCGCCCATTTCCACCATCCGCGAGGCGTCTCTCGGCAGCTGGATTCCGCACACCTTGAACGCCACTTGCACCAGGCCCGAGCAGTCTATGCCAAAGGCGGTCTTCCCGCCCCACAGATATGGTGCGCCCAAGAGCTTCATTGCACAGTCTGATGGTGATGGTGCCTTTTCTGTTGGACTCTCGTCCTCTTTTGTTAAACCAATGGCGAAATCTATATTGTATTCCGTACATATATCGAATTCATTGCCATTCAGGATGAAGCGTTTACTCCATCGGCTAAAAGGCGCACTGTCATGAATCCAATTTTTGTTACTGTGAATATCTGAGCCCATGGGTAAGTAGCCAAGATAGTGAAATGATTTCTGTCCAGGATGAGACCATTGCACTGTCTTCGTCATTGCCTGTTGCGTTACATACACCTTTTCCGAGTTCCATCTCTCCACTTCCGCCTCGTCTATGTGATCCACGAGCTTTGCGTCAATCCAGCCGGGGTAGTCGTCCGCCACTGTGCGTATTCTCGCCCATTTCCCGTCTACCCATATTATCTCGTATGTCTCTCCAAAGAGAATTTGCGTCACCATCTCGGCCGACTCCGCAGGCAGGGCGCGGACGGGTATCATCGCGTATGTGCAAACTGACCTTTCAACCATTGTCGTTTCTCGTTACCGCAATTCTATAATGCTGCCAGCCTCTGGTTCTTCCCCGCTTGTCAGGCCGTTTCTCTTTTCCAGTTTGCTGAGTTTGACACCATAGGCGTGGGCTATGTCCCACAGGGTCTCCCCTCGTTTCACCTCGTGTGTCTCGCAGTCGGGGTGGGCGCGGTTGCGCTTGGGGCGCAGGTAGACGTATGACAGGTCGGATATGTCGGCATCCTGGGCGAGGTCGTTATACTTATACAGCTCCCACAGCATCAAGTGGAACTCACTCGCTATGCTTTGGAAAGTGTCAGATTGCGACAGCTCAACGTATTGCACTCCATTGTTGTACTTTATGTCATGTTCGGGCAGAGGGTTTATGGTGAAAACCGCTTTCACCTTAGGCGACTTGCGGGTGGTCTGGTTGCTCCCCTTTTGCGTCTTCTTGTGGTGGTTGCGACTCCTTCTGTCTGTTTTGGGAGTCTCTTCCTTTCTGTCGTTTGTTGTCGAGCCGTTCAGGTCGCCCATCTCGTCCGCCACGAGGTCTTCCGCCTCGTCTCCATTGGCGGTGTCGTAGGTGTCCAGACCCTCTTCCTCTATTATTTTGATGAGGCGTTCGGCGTATGTGCGTTCTGTGGCATATCCGCACTTCTTTAGGCCTTTGGCCCACCCTTTATAGTCAGTCTTGTCGAGTGTGAACAGAGATGCGTATCTGCTCTTGCCTGTAAGGAAGTCCGAATGATCCTTGAAGCTCTGGTACGCATTGTCGTAGCTTCTGAAGCATTCGTTGTTGCGGTCATCGTCTTTGTGCATCGTCTTACCCGTCCAGTCGGAATGGCACTTTATGCCGAAGTGGTTGTTGGCCTCCACGGCGAGGTCGGAGTTTCCGCAGTCGCTCTCCAAAATGCCCTGTGCCAATGTTATGCTGGCCGGGATGCCAGTGCGGTTCATCTCGGCTATCGCCCATTTCTTATATTTGGCTATATACTCCTGACGGTCCATTCTCTGCGCCGAAGCTTGAGAAAGGCACAGCGCGGCTATAAGGCAGAATATTATGCGCATGACAGATGACGTTGTTTCGTTATTTGGTCCAGACGTTTACAATCTCGCCGATGAACACGGTGTGTACTGAGCCGCGCTTGGCGTAGAACTCTTCCATCCCGCCGCACATCTTGCCGCAGTCAAAGTCGTTGGCGTATATTTTGCGGCACTCTATCACTACCGTCGCCTCTTTGAAATATGGCGTGCCTTTGCTCGTGAATGCGGGGTGCAGCCGCGTCTCCGACAGCTTGTCTCCGTCGCGCCCTGAGTGGGTACCGAGGAATTGCAGGTCGTCCTTATATGTCGGGGCGAAGCCGCTGACAGAGAAGTAGTCGCTCCTGGTCAAATATTTATGGGTGAAGCGGGTGGTGTCTACAAACACGGTGAATACGGGCTTGCCCCACAGCTCTCCCATCTCGCCCCATGAGATCGTCATCTCGTTGAAGTCGCCCTCTTCGCCCGCAGCCAGCAGCATCCAGTCGTCTGATATGAGCGATATTGCGTTTTTAAGTTCTTGCGGCCTAACGCTGCGAAGCGTGTCAGACGCGTCCGTCGTGGTCGCTTCGCAAGCCCCGTCTCCTTTGGGAGCGCAGCTCGTGGCGATTGCGGCAATGGCCGATAGTATGATTATTCGTATTGTTTTCATGTCGTTGTTTTATAGCGTTATCGCGTTCGCGATAATCTTGTTTTCAGGTGTCGGGCCGAATGCGCGTCCGTCTTCTATCACGTCGCGGTCGTCACACAGTGTCATGTAGTAATTCATCTTGAACGTGTAGCGTCCGCCTCTCGTTACTTTAAGTTCCGCGCCTTCATGCTCTTTCACCATGGCCCCGTACAGCTCCACATTTGCGTAGTTTAACTCTATCGAGTCTCCCTTGCGAGGAAGCCTTATGGGGCCCCACTGGTATGCGTTCCACATGTAGGCAGGCGTGTGCGGGTAGCACCTCGCATCGTGAAAATTCGGTTGCAGAGGAGCGAATGTCGAATTCTTCCACTCTTTCCTGCGTCTTTCCACTGGCAGGCGAAGTGCTGTCGTGTCAGCGTGGTCGGTGTGGCCGTCTCTGAATGTTATTCCGAGCGGCATGGTGTCCAGTCTCGCATAGTCGCCAAGGTCTGAGTTCGCCGCCTCCATTTTTCTTCTTTCCGCATATGCCGTGCGTGGGCGCATGCAGAATGTCGCTATGGCGTGGTGGCTGTCTTTGTCCGGGTCATTCCCGATCTCAAGGGCGGCGTCCGCTATGCGCACCGTGTCGCCGGGCTTTGCCACAATCCTTAGCAAAAGGGGGCCTGCTGGGGTTTCTACTATCGCATGGTCGCCGCGCCTTATGGCGTCAACCCTGTGTGTGCGGTAATACCCGCTCGGGTCTTTAGCGTCGCGGGCCACACCATATCTCAGTTTGTTCATGAAGCACAGCCTTGAGCCGTCATCGTCAGCCCATTTGGGGTAGTCCGGTGTCGTGTAAACACCGAGGCCTACGATGAAGTGCGTCACGTAAGCCGCGGTGCCGACTGCGAATGCCGCGGCCATGCCCCATGACAATAAAGTGCGGCTCAAAGGCGTGTGCGCCTCCACCCATGTGGCGAGACGCGCAAATGTGTCTGTCCTTATGTAGGCCCATGATGCCAGGCACACCAGCGGTATAAGCTCATATGCCCTCACCCAAACGGCAGCGGCAGTAAGTATTACGGCAAATGCCACTGAATACTTACTGCTGCGCCACGAGAATGCCGTTTTGCGTCTTACCACTGCCTGTCGAAATCCGTCTTGAAAATACGGTCGGTGCGGACGCTGCTGAATCCCGACTTGTCAGGGTCAAGTGACAGCCATACGAACAAAGGCCGGCCTATTATATGATCCTCGGGCACGAAGCCCCAATACCTCGAGTCGGCCGACTTGTGGCGATTGTCGCCCATCATGAAGTAGTAGTCCATGGCGAATGTGTAAGACTCTGACTCGACGCCGTCAACATACACTTTCCCCTGCCTGACGTCGAGCGTATGACCCTCGTAGGCCGTTATGGCTCTTTCGTATAGCAATGCTGTGGCGGGCGTGAGGGATACGCTCTCTCCCCTTTTGGGAATCCAAAGCGGCCCGAAGTTGTCACGGCTCCACGGGTAGTCAAAGCTGTATGGGTATACGCTCAGTCCCATAGAGTCCGGCTCCTCGTCCAAAATCTCTATTGATTTTATTTGAGACATCTTTCTTATCGCCTCTGCTTTATCGCGCGTAAGGGGCAGTATGTACACGGGTCCGCGCCCCGCCATCTGGCGATCCTCATTCGATATCTCCATTTGGCTGAAGAATCTGTCGGGCAGCATTATGCTCGACTCCACGCGGTAGCAGTGCTGCACATCGGGGTATTCCTTGATCACCTTGCCGTCAATGCTCACCACGTTATGGCAGATTTTTATGGTGTCTCCAGGCAGTCCCACGCAGCGTTTCACGTAGCAGTCGCGCTTGTCCACGGGCCTCCATACTATTTCGCTCAGAGGCGAATTGGGAGTTTTGATGCGTTCGCGCCCGAGCTCGGACAGGTAGTGGTTGCGCTCCCATGCGGTCCCAAACTCGTCAATCTTGGATATGTCGCCCCTCTGTAGCGAGTTTATTCCCTGCCCCAGTATTATTGAGTAGTAGTCCGGGTTTGTCATCTTGAGGCAAACGGTGTCGCCGGCCGGAAAGTTGAACACCACTATGTCGCCGCGCCTTACGCTGTCAGTCCCCGCAAGCCTGTGGTAGTCCCAGCTCGGCCACTCTATGTAAGACTTGATGTTAAGCCCAGGCAGAGTGTTTTGCACCATGGGCAAGCTCAGCGGAGTATTAGGCATCCGCGGGCCGTAAGACACCTTGCTCACGAAAAGGTGGTCGCCCACGAGGAGCGACTTCTCAAGCGAAGATGTCGGTATCTGGTAGTTTTGGAAAAGGAAGATGTTCAACAAGGAAACGGCGATCAACGCGAACACTATGGCGTCCACCCATTCCAATATTTTCGACGGCTTCCGCCCAGGCTTTGGCTTTTTCCAAAATCCCCAATTGATGAAGCGCGTAGAGTACAGGTCAAAAACGAGAGGCAGGCCTATCAGCAGCCATGCGTTGCCCGTCCATATTATTATGCCTATGTACAAGGCCGTGACCGCGAATGTCAGCAGCCAGTCTATCAGAGTGCAAGCCTCAAGCCTTTGCCTCAACCCTCCTTTTCCCTTTTCTGACTCGTTGTCTGTCATGTTGTTGTTCGTCTCCATCGTTTGTCGTCTAAAAACCGAGCATGTCCTTCATACCGAAGAAGCCCTTCTTGCCGTTGGTGTACTCTGCGGCCAGCACTACGCCAAGGGCGAAGCCGCGGCGGCTGTTTGCGCTGTGCTTTATCTCGATGTAGTCGGCCTCTGAGTCATAGCGAATAGTGTGTATGCCCGGCACTTCGCCTTCGCGTATGGCCGTTATCGGGAGCTTGTCGGCGGGGATCGTCTCGTTGGCCACCACCGTGGGTTTCTCGCCCGCCGTGTAGATGGTGCGGTCCAGCATCCAGCCGTCAATGCGGTCCAGGTTGTCCACCACGCCTTCTGCCAGCGTTATCGCCGTGCCGCTTGGCGCGTCGAGTTTGTGTATATGGTGGGTCTCGCTCATCGACGGCCTGTAGGCGTCAAACTTGTTCATTACCTTGGCCAGATGGCGGTTGAGCTCGAAGAATATGTTCACGCCGAGGCTGAAGTTCGACGAGTAGAAGAACGTGTGCTCGCCGCCTTTGCACATCTCCTGTATCTCCGGAAGCTTGTCCAGCCATCCGGTCGTGCCGGATACTACCGACTTGCCGCGCTCGAAGCATTTCATGTAGTTGTCGTAGGCTGCCGCGGGGGCTGTGAACTCGATCACCACGTCGGCGGCCTTGAAGCCCTCGCTGTCAAACGAGCCCGGCAGGTTGATGTCAATCTTCTCCGTTATCTTGTGTCCGCGGCTAACGGCTATCTCCTCAATGGTCTTGCCCATTTTTCCGTAGCCTATGAGAGCTATGTTCATCGCTATACTATTGATTATGTGTTCTTTTACTTATATGTTATGAATGATGTAGGCTATGTAGGCCACGTAGGCGGCGAGCATGACGGCGCCCTCCCGTCTCTCCACTTTGTGCTTCGTGGTGCAGAACGCCCACATGAGCGCCGCGGAAGCCGCCATGACAATCATATCCGTCATGCCTACGCCCGACAGCCGCATTGGCGCGGCCAGGCCGGTCAGGCCGAGGATCATGAGTATGTTGAATACGCAGCTGCCTATCACGTTGCCTATGGCTATCGCGCTGTTGCCTTTGCGGGCGGCCACAATGCCGGTGGCGAGCTCGGGCAGCGACGTGCCGCAAGCCACAATCGTCAGGCCTATCACGGCGTCAGACACGCCCATGGCCTTCGCCACGCCAGTCGCCCCGTCAACGAACAGGTCTCCGCCGACAATCAGGCAGGCGAGGCCCACGATGATCAGCAGGGCCGCTCTCAGCGCGGTCGGAGCTTTCTGCGAATCGCCTTGGCTCTCGTCGGCGTTGTTCTTGCCCCCCTTCGCAAGCCGAACCGTGTATGTCATGAAGCAAATGAAACCGGCGAACAAGATGCACGCGTCTATGCGGGACACCGTCCCGTCAGCGCAAAGCGCAACCAGCAGCACCGAGGAGGCCACGGATATCGGCAAATCCTTACGCGTCGTCCCGGTCGATATGGTAAGGGGGGCGGCCAACGCGGCCGCGCCGACAATGGCTAAGACGTTGAATATGTTGCTGCCCACCACGTTGCCCACCGCCAAGTCCGGAGTCCCTTTCACCGCTGAGGCGAGGCTCACGAACAACTCCGGGGCCGATGTGCCCATCGCCACTATCGTGAGACCTATCACTATCTGGGGCACGCCAAACCTGACCGCGACTCCAACCGCTCCTTCCGTCATTTTGTCGGCGCCCCATATCACGAGGCCTATGCCGACAATCACAAGTAATATGTTTATTGTTATCATACTTCCCAAAACCTATAAAGAACAAATTTATAAAATATCGTACGTATTTCTCTATCTTTGCTGAGTTTTATAAACTGATGAAACGTTCACAGCCGACAAAGTCAAACATGCGCCTGAAGCGCAAGAGGCGGGACGCAGCTTCGCTCAAAAGGTGTGCCCGCGTGGCCGCGACACTCGTCGTGGCGGGGCTTCTGTCCCTGTCTTTCCTTTTCTTCACGGAGACGGGGCGCAGGGTCGGGGCGCGAATCCCATATTTCGACAGGCTCTACGCCTGCCTTTTCCTGCATCCCAAGGTGCCATACGCCGACGGCTATGGCATTGACATCAGCCACTTCCAAGGCCCTGTCGATTGGGCACGGATTGGGCAAATACCATATAACCTGACCACGCGCCGTCAAGGGCGAGACGAGGCTACGGCCTCCGTGTCAATAGGTTTCGTCATGGTTAAGGCCACGGAGGGCGCAACCCATCTCGATGCCACTTGCGCCGATAACATCAAGGCCGCAAGGCTTGCCGGCTTCCTCGCCGGGGCGTATCACGTCATGACGACCAGCGACCCCAATATGCAGGCCGATAATTTCATCGCGAACTCAGGAATCGTAAAAGGGGACATGGCTCCGGTGATTGACCTCGAGGAGAGCATCCTCGGAGGGAATAACACGGCGAGGGCGCAGAAAGTGCTAAAAGTCCTCGTGTGCAGGCTTGAGACCCATTATGGGACGAAGCCAATAATCTACTGCTCGCACAATTTCAGCGCGACGCTCAATTTCGAGAAGGCATACGCCGACTACCCGCTTTGGGTCGCCCGCTACGGATCCGACGTTAAGCCCGAGGCCGCCGACTTCTGGCAGTTTACTGATGACGGCCGAATACCCGGCGTCAAGGGACCGGTGGACCTTGACGCGTTTTATTGCAAGAGGTTCAAATTGTCCGATCTTGTCGTCAAAAAATGACGACTCTTTGGCCGAGTGCGGGTCTCATCGTGAGTGTTCTGCCATTTGGGGCTCTCTTATCATAAAAAGCCGCGGCGCGGGAGGATGGACTTCCAGCGCCGCGGCTTTATGCTTAAGTTCGGTTCTTTACTCTATTATCTTCGCCTCGATGCGTCTGTTCATCTGACGGCCTTCCTCGGTGTCATTAGTGGCGCACGGCATGGTCAGCCCGTAGCCCTTTATCTCGAACCTGCCGCGGTCCACGCCATGTTGGACGAGGTATTCCACGGTAGACTTGGCCCTGTTCATTGATAGGACCTGGTTGTGCTGCGCCGATGCCCTGTTGTCCGTGTGGCCGCTTATCTCGACCCTTATGTCCGGGTTCTCTTTCATAATGCGGACCACAATGTCAAGCTCCACTTTGCTTTCGGGCTTTATCTCATACTTGTCGGTGTCGAAATATATGTTCCTGAGCGCGATCTTCTTGCCCACCTTCAGCTGCGTCAGGCATGTGGATTCGCTTGTGAGCGTAATCGGCCCTTGCATTTTGTTCACGTCGTCAACGCTGAATTTCTGTGAGTGGAAGAAGTAGCCTTTAGCGTTTACCGACAGCAGGTAGTCGGCTGCTCCGGGCAGCGCAAGCGTGAACGATCCGTCGGCCAGGGCGCGGCTGACTCCGATGTTCTTGCCGTCGGGCATCCTGTCGAGGGCTATGGTGGCCTCTATGCTGGCTTTCGTGTCGCAGTCTGTTATCACGCCGCGCACGAATGGCACCGGTTTAGGCCTTATGCCAGGGTACAACTCGAACATCTTGACCTCCCTTTTCCGCCGGCTGTCTATGTCGCGCACAGAGTTGTAATAGCCGGTGCGTCCGTTTGCGGTGACAATGAAGCCCTCGTCGTCGTCAGTCGTGTTGATCGGGTAGCCTATGTTGACGGGCGTTGTCCACCTCCCTTTTTTCAGACGGCTCACGAAAATGTCTTTGCCGCCCACTCCCGGCCATGTGTCGGACGAGAAGTAGAGCGTCTTGCCGTCCGGGTGGATGAACGGGTGGCTCTCGTCGCCGTCTGTGTTTATCGAGTCTCCAAGGTTGTACACTTTGCCGAATGTCGGGACGCCCTGCGCGCTGACTCCTGTTACCCTTGCGCGCATAATGTTGCCCCGCCTGTACATGCTCTTAGCGTCGCCGCGGACGAAGTAGAGCGTCTTGCCGTCAGCCGAGAAGCAGGGCTGGCTCTCCCATGCGGCGGTGTTGACGGGCCCGCCGATGTTCACCCCCTTGGTCCACCCGCGGGACGTGCGCTGTGAGAAGTATATGTCGCATGAGCCCTTTGTGTCATTGTATCCGCACGCGGTGTAGAACATCCACCTGCCGTCTGGCGAGAGCGACTGGGTGCCCTCGTTGAAGTCCGTGTTTATCCTGAATATCGGCTCCAGTGGTTTCCAACTTTTGGAGACGTCGTCGCGGCGCATGATGTACATGTCCTCCTGCGTCTCGTCATTGTTTATGCGGCCTATCATAGTAGGGTCTTTGTGGAATGCCACCGTGTCTCGCGGGAGGCGGGACGTCACCACGAGTTCCGTCTCGTCAAGCGATATCGACGGCCAGTAGGTCTCGAACGGTGTGTCGCGGATGTAGTCCGACGGGTATTGCGGCTCGAAAGGCACGGGGTGGCTCATCATCTCTATTTTGGCGAAGGCGTTTTTCCTCCATTGGGGGTCTTCCTTCACGCGCGTGTTGGTCTGTTTGGCATATTTGTCGAACATGTTGAACCACTCCACGGCCTCGTCATACCTGCTTTTCTGGCATAGCGCGACGGCGCAGTTGTAATACGCTCTCACCCAGTATGTCGAGTCAAGAGCCACCGCCTGCTTTATGCAGTTTATCTGGTTGCCGGGCTGCTTCAGATCCATGTAGCATTCCGACGCGGCATAGAGCGCGTCTATGTACTCCGGGTCCCTCTCGATGGCGGCAAGGTACTTTTCCAGCGCGCTTTGCGTGGATTTCAGGTCATTGCCATACATGTTCAGCAGGTCGTTGCCCTCTTTGTACAGGGCGTAGGCTTTCTTGTCGTCCGTCGTCCGGTACTTCATCTTCTTGCGTGTGCTTTGCGCCATTGCCGATGCGCAAATGGCCAGGCACAGCAGCAATACTGCAGTGAGTCTTTTCATAATTGTATTTTTTGGCAATCTATTACGATATCATGCTCCAGTTTACGCTTGTGCTCTGCAGTTCCATGAGGCGGTTCCTAACCACCGCGCTCTGCGGTCCGCTTAGTGTCGGGTCGTCTTTCAATGTCTCTAAGGCGCAGTCTCGAGCGAAGCTCAAGATTTGCCCGTCCCTGGCCAGGTCGGCCACTTTTAGCTGGAATGGCACGCCGCTCTGCTGAGTGCCATCTATGTCGCCCGGGCCGCGCAGCCGCATGTCGGCCTCGGCTATCTCGAATCCGTCGGTCGATGAGCACATTATCTCAATACGCCGCCTCGTGTCGCGTGCCAGCTCGTTTGCCGTCATCAGTATGCAGTAGCTTTGCTCCGCGCCTCGGCCCACTCGCCCCCTCAGCTGGTGCAGCTGGCTCAGCCCGAACCGCTCCGCGCTCTCTATGACCATCACTGACGCATTTGGAACGTTGACCCCGACCTCTATCACTGTCGTGGCAACCATTATTTGCGCCTCTCCGCTCGAGAATTGCCGCATGGCCTCGTCTTTCTCTTCGGCCTTCAGTTTGCCGTGGACCATGCACACGCGGTATTCGGGGAAGCACTGGCGTGTGAACTCATAACCCTCCTCCAGGTTCTTATAGTCCATGCGCTCGCTCTCTTTTATCAGGGGGTAGACAATGTAGGCCTGCCTCCCCTTTTTCAGTTCTGAGCGTATGAAAGCGTTAAGTCTGTTACGTGTGCTGTTGTAGTAATGTTCCGTCGCCACGGGTTTGCGCCCGGGTGGCATCTCGTCTATGACGCTCACGTCCAGGTCGCCGTATATCGTCATGGCCAATGTCCGCGGAATTGGCGTGGCGGTCATGACCAGCACGTGGGGCGGGCGCGTGTTCTTGGCCCACAGCTTGGCCCTCTGCTCCACGCCAAACCGGTGCTGCTCGTCTATCACGCATAGAGCCAGATCCTTAAATGTCACAGTGGGCTCTATTAGCGCGTGCGTGCCCACCACGATGTCTATTCCGCCATTTGCCAGGCCGGCCAGCACCTCTTTGCGCGCCTTGCTTTTCACCGATCCCGTCAGCATGGCCACTTTAATGCCCATGCCGCTCAGCTCGCCGGTCAGGCTCTCAAAGTGCTGGTTGGCCAATATCTCCGTCGGGGCCATCAGGCATGCCTGTTTCCCGTTGCCGGTTACAATCAGCATGCACATAAGCGCCACCAGGGTCTTGCCGCTGCCCACGTCGCCCTGAACAAGCCTGTTCATCTGTCGGCCGCTTTTCATGTCGGCCCACACTTCGTGAACCACTCTTTTCTGTGCGCCTGTGGGCTCAAATTTCAAGTGTTTGGCGTAGAACTCGCTTAAGTGCGCGCCAGGCTTGTCGAGACTGATGCCGTCCGACTTGCGCAGGTTGACGTTCCTGTTGCGCAACAGGGCCAGCTGAACGTAGAACAGCTCCTCGAATTTCATGCGGAATCGTGCCACCTCAAGCGTCTGCAGGTCCGACGGGTTGTGAATGGTCCACAATGCCTGGGCGCGGCCCATCAGGTTGTGCCGCCTGGTCAGCTCGGTTGGCAGTGTCTCGGCTATGCCGCCCAAGGTGATGTCGGCAAACACGTTCGCCACGATGCTCTGCATCACCTTGTTCGATATGCCGGCGCGTCTCATCCCGTCGGTCGAGCTGTATATCGGCATGAGCTTGCCCTCGAACTTCGCACGGTCCGGCTCCCGTTCCATCTCGGGGTGAGCCATGTTTATGCGCCCGCCAAAGCTGGTAGGCTTGCCGAAAAGGAGGAAGTGGTCCGTCGTGTTTATCTGGTCCGCAACGTAGTTCATCCCCTTGAACCACACAATCTCTATCGCCCCCGTGCCGTCCGCGAACTGCGCCGTGAGTCTCTTGCGGCTTCCCTCGCCTACGACTTGTTTCGACATGAAGCGGCCGTATATCTGGACGTAGCTCATGTCCGCCCTCAATTCGGTTATGGCATAAATCTTGCTGCGGTCTACGTATCTGTACGGGTAATACTCAAGCACGTCGGCCTCGGTCATGATGCCGTCGCGGTTTAGCACCTCCGCGCGTTTAGGCCCTATGCCTTTCACGTATTGTAGTTCCTTGGCCATTCGTCAGTCTCTTCGCGACACCTTGGCGGTGCGTGCGTTTTTTGCTACATTTGTCCAAAAATATAGAAAAAATCAAAGATGCGGAAATCTATCGTCTCGCTGCTCGCTCTCGCTCTTTCGCTTATTTCTGCCATTGTGGCCGGGGCCCAGACGGGGGCGCGCCCAGACCTTGAGAAGGTTGGGCGGATGACGGACGACTTTCTCTCCTCGCCCGACGTGCGCAAGTTGTCGCACGACGCTCCTCTGTGGGCCGAAGCCGTTGAGAGCTATCTCGCCGTGGCTTCCGACTCGGCGGTAGACGCTTTCCGCCCCGCTTCCTTGTCGCGCTTCGACATGGCGGACGGCACTGTGGCGTGGTGCGCATTGTGGAGCCGCGCCGGTAGTTGCCGTCTCGTCTGGTTCGCAGTCTCCAAGGCGTGGACGCCAGCCTCGGGCATGGCGGATTTCGAGCTGAGGCACGCGGGGGCGTTTGTTGATGACATAGGCGGGGGCGACTCGCTGCTCTCAGTCTCGCTTCTGGCGAGTGAGGGGCTCGAGGGGATCGCCGTGCGCAAGGGCGGGACTTCTTCGCCAGTCACGCAATTCGTGGTCCCGGATGTGGCCTCGCGTCTTGCTCTGCGAACTCTTACGTCACTGTCAAAGTCTGATGATGACAAGCAGGCTGCCGAGTCGTTTGTGCGTGACAGGCTCTCGAATGCCAACGACGCGCTGTCGGCCGACCTCTCCGGCTTCCCCGAGGTCACCTTTTGCGACTCGCCCGATGGCGTCTTGCGGACGGTCACATACATGGTGTCGTCTGCCGATTTCTCGTCGCATTGCGGTGGCTGGGTCGTGACCCGCCGTAGGAAGGGTGACGCCTCCGTCAGTCTGCTCTCCGACGCCACAAGCCGCATAGGCCAGCCCGAGCAGGCCACTCTTAACCCCTCTTCGTGGTATGGCGCCATATATTCCGACATTATCCAGTTCCGCTATGACAGGACTGACTATTACGCCCTTGTCGGGTTTAAAGGGGCTTCGCCTCTCATCAAGACGAGGGTCCTCGATGTCGCGTCAGTGAGCCGCGACGGAGATGTCGTTTTCGGAGCTAAGGTCTTTGTCCACCCAAAAATGACATACAGGCGCCGCGTCTTCCAATACTCGGCCAAGGCCAGCATGCAAATTCATTATGACGAGAAGTCGCACATCATAGTTATGGACCACCTTGAGCCGACTCAGAGGCTCATGGTCGGGCACACCGAGTTCTACGGGCCCGACTTGAGCTATGACGCCTATGTGCTCACCGACGATGGTTGGCAGTTTCAGCAAGACATACAAGTGACGGAGGAGGACGGAGCGACGCCCAATGAGGATGACGGTGAGTCTCCAAGCGATGATTTTGAGCCCGCTGCCCGCCGCCAACCCAACCGCCGAGCTATTAACGCGGGTTCGCAACAGCCTTTCGTCTCCCGCCAGACAAGGACGTCCGGCTCAAGCTCATGGAGCGGCAGGAGCAGCCAGAGCTCGCGGCGGAACAAGTCATCGTCAGCATCCTCGTGGTTCGACAAGGGCAAGGGCAACAGCGCCCCGAATATACGCGGAAGGCGGTAGCCGCGGACCTCCCCGTCGCACCCGTCAGTTCGCCGAGTCGCGCCTGAACTGGTTGGGGTTCACCCCAACATGCTGTTTGAAAAATTTGCCGAATGCGGATTGCGACGGGAAGTTGAGTTTGCTCGCCACCTGCTGCACGCTCAGGTCTGAAAAACGTAGCATCACTTTGGCCTCAGACACGGTGTGCTCGTTAATCCACTCTGCCGAACTGCGTCCGCTGCACGTCTTCACCATGTTCGACAAGTAGTTTGGCGTCAGCCCCATCTCGTTGGCATAGTACGATGCGCTCCGTTTCGTACCGTGGTGTGCCGCCACGAGTTCCATGAACCTCTCGAATATCTGCTCCGAACGTAAAGGCTTGCGGGCCGGCATTGCCGCCTGACCGCTGCTCTGCGCAGCCCTCACCATCAGCCTGCCGAGCATCTGTATCAGGCCGTCCATTATTGCGTCCTGCCCAGGTCGGGAGTCCTCTATGTTTCTCTCTATCAGGTTGAACAAGTCGGCAAACGACGCCACGTCGCCCTCTGAGATGTGAGCCACGGCGTTGCTCTTCACGCCCATGTATAAGCTGAGTTTCTGGCTCAGGTCCAAGTGCAGCTTGTCCAGGTAGGAGTAAGACGCCATAGCGGCCAGGGCTCTGAATGATGTGCAAGGATCTGCCTGTATCGTGCTGCTGTTGAAGTTAACCAGCATGTCGCCTGCCGTCAGGCGATAGGGCTTTATGTCCACGTTGCATGTGACGCAGCCGTCCAGGCATACGAACACTACCACGCCGTCTATGCGGCACGGGTTTTTGAAGATGCTGAGGTGGTCTATGTTGTTTGATATGGCCAGTTCCTCGCCGTACGTCTTAACGTCGCTGAAGTTCAGCTCCTTTATCCGGGCAATCGAGATGTTGTCAAGTCCCTCGTTCATCGTCTTGGCGTTGCGTCTCCTTATTATGTTTTCCTTCAGGTGGATGGGCGTGGGTCCACGCCACCGCTTATCGCAAAATTAGACAATATTCCCTCGCAAAACTCCAATTAATGATACTTAATCACTTGTTTAGCACGACAATGTTTTCGTAATTTGCACCCCGATAAAAAACCGTAAGCTTATCATTTTAAGGTTTGAGAAAATGAAAAAGAAGGTAAATGTTACAATAGTCTTCGCAATAGTCCTCCTTTGCATCATCGCGGCTGTAATCATCGTCGGGGTCTGCCAGCCGGAGCGTGTCGAGACCATCCAGGGCGAGGCTGAGATGACCGACTACAGGGTCAGCAGCAAGGTGCCGGGCCGAGTCAAGGAGATCCGTGTCGAGGAGGGCGACTTCGTCCATGCCGGCGACACTCTTGTGATTCTCGAGGCTCCCGACATAATGGCAAAATACGGCCAGGCGAGCGCCGCACTCGCTGCTGCCCAGGCTGTGGAGGACAAGGCCAACGCAGGAGCGCGCTCCGAGCAGATTCAGGGCGCCTACGAAATGTGGCAGAAAGCCATAGCGGGGCTCGATGTGGCACAGAAGACCTACGACCGCGTCCTGGCTCTCTATAATGACAGCGTGGTCTCGGCTCAGAAGCATGACGAGGCTCTTGCCCAGCTCAACGCCTATAAGGCCACCGAGCGAGCCGCCAAAAGCCAATATGACATGGCAGTGAACGGAGCCCAGAGGCAAGACAAGGATGCGGCCAGGGCTCAGGTAAGCCGAGCGCAGGGCGCCGTAAACGAGGTTAACTCATATATAAAAGAGATGACCCTCACCGCGCTCGCCGATGGACAGGTCACCGAGATCTTCCCCGAGATCGGAGAGCTTGTCGGCACCGGCGCGCCACTGCTCAATGTGGCAATGACGGGCAAGGTCTGGTTCACGTTCAACGTCCGCGAGGATCTCCTGCCGGGCCTGTCTGTCGGGACCGAGACCTGCGTCTACATCCCCGCGCTCGACAAGTCCATCAACGTCAAAATCACAAAGATGAAGGACGTCGGCACCTATGCCATCTGGAAGGCCACGAAGGCTCTTGACCAGTATGACCTCAAGACCTTCGAGCTCAAGGCTGTCCCCGTGTCGCAAACCGACGCCCAGGGTGTCCGCGAGGGCATGTCCGCCATAATCAGCAAGACTGAGGAGTAGGGCTATGCTGGCGGTCTATAAAGACAGGTTCCTGCGCGTGCTCCGGATAGCCTGGCGCGAGATGGCGGCTTTCAAACGCAGGCCGCTGCTCATTTTCTGTATGCTTGTGGCGCCGCTCTTCGGCACCGTCTTCTTCGCCTCGCTGATGAGCGAGGGGCTGCCGTCGCAGCTGCCAACCGGCCTTGTCGACGAGGACGACACGCAGACCACGAGGAGCATAGTCCGCGTGCTCTCCGCCATGAAGACGACGAGACTCGACCACCGATATCACACTTTCTCCGAGGCTCGCGAGGCCATGCAGCGAGGTGACATATACGCCTTCTTCTACATTCCCGACGGGACTACCGAGAAGGCTCTCGCCAGCCGACAGCCTTCAATATCGTTTTACACGAACGACTCCTACTACGTGGCCGGCGCGCTGCTGATGAAGGATCTGAAGGTGATATCCGAGATGGCCGGCCTGGCTGTCACCAAAGCGACCCTCCAAGCCAAGGGCGTGCCGGACAGTCAGATTATGGGCATCTTGCAACCGATCGTCATCGAGACTCATCCGTTGGGCAACCCTTACCTCAACTACGGAGTCCTGCTCAATAATCTCATCATGCCCGGCATCGTGATATTGCTCATTATGCTGACCACCACATACACCATCGGGCTCGAATGGAAGATCGGAACGCAGCATTACCTGCTCAATGATTTAGCGGGTGGCTCAGTGCCTGTCGCGCTGTCGGGCAAGCTCTTGCCTCAGACTGTCATATACACGTTCGTCTTCTGCTTCATAGATGTCTACTTCTATAAGTTCATGAACTACCCGTGCCAGTGCGGTCTGCTCTCGATGATGTTGCTCGGCTTTTTTGTCGTTCTCGCTGCCCAGGCCTTAGGCCTCACGCTCTACGGCATCTTTGTCGGCCAGATGCGAATGTCCATGTCGTCCGCCGCACTTTTGGGTGTCTTGTCCATCTCCATGGCGGGCTTCTCTTATCCGGTCCCGGCCATGACTCCGCTTTTGCAACACCTCTCGTGGATTTTTCCGCTCCGAAATTATTTCCTTATCTACGCCAACCAGTGCCTCAACGGATACCCGATAGTCTATGCGTGGAAGCCCGTGCTCGCGCTCTTGATAATTATGGCGTTGCCGTTCCTCTTTATCGGCCGCTACCGTAAGGCGTTCAACGAGAAGGCATACGTGCCTTAACCTCGCTCTCGGCTTGCGCGTTAATCAGATTGCAGCTTATGTCTCTTTTCTCTGATATTGTAAATGTGTGGTGGAACGAGGTCAAGCAGATGTTCTCCGACCTCGGTGTCATCATATTCATCATTGGTCTGCCGCTTGGCTACCCGCTGCTTTACTATTACGTGTACAGCACCGAGGTGGCGAGGGATGTGCCTGTGGCGGTGGTCGATGAGAGCATGTCGGCCTTGTCTCGTGACTTTATCCGAAGGCTCGACGCAAGTCCCGAGGCCGCCGTGGTTGCCAAATGCGCCGATATGACCGAGGCGCAAGATCTCATGGCGCGTGGCGAGGTGTTCGGAGTCATACGAGTGCCAAGATCGTTCTCCAAAGACCTGCAGCAGGGGCGTCAGACCCGCATCGGAGCCTACACCGACGTCAGCTCCATGATCTATTACAAGAGCATCCTGTTGCCATGCAGCAACATCTCGCTCGCCATGAACAAGGAGATAAAAATAGTCGACATGGCGCAGCAGATGACGGATCGAGAGGTCGAGATTGCCAAGGCTCCCATTGACTATCAGCACGTTCAGCTCTTTAACCCGCAGGGTGGGTACGCCTCTTTCCTTATGCCGCCTATCCTTATGCTCATACTTCAGCAGGCCATGGTCCTCGGCGTGGGCATGTCCATGGGGCGCATGCGCGAGCGCAACGGGGGGCTCGCGTTATATGCCGGCATGCCCGGCTATGATAATCCGTTGGCCATCGTTGTTGGCAAGGTTTGCGCAATCTTCCCTGTATTCCTTGTCATGGCGATCTATATGTACCTGGCCGTGACGTGCGGTTTCTCTTTGCCTAACCTCACTCACTACTGGACCTGGATCGCTTTCATCGTGCCTTATCTCCTCGCCTGCACGTGTTTCAGCATAGTATGCTCTTTCCTGATCTATAGGCGCGAGGACTCCCTGCTGCTGTTCGTCTTCATGTCTGTTCCTCTTCTTTTCTTGTCTGGCGTTTCTTGGCCCTCGGTCAGCATTCCTGAGGTGTGGAAGTTCGTCAGCTGGATCTTCCCGTCCACGTTCGGCCTCAACGCCCACATTAAAATCAGCTCGCTCGGGGCTGACTTGGCAACTGTAGGTTATGAGATATCGTGCATCTGGGTTCAGCTGGCTGCTTATTTCGCGCTCGCTTGCATCTTGCAGAGGTTCCAAAAGACTCATGCCGACAAGTTCAAAAAACCGAGTGCCGCCATTGAACGTTTAATGCCCGCCGAAGAAAAAGACGTTAAACGGTAGCCCTCTGCATTGCGAGGACATGAATGCGTCGGGCGTGATTACCAACCCTCACCATTGGCGGATATTTCCCGATGTTAATTATCCCGAAACGTCACACGAAAAGAACTCGTGTGGCGTTTTCTCTACGTAACGGTCGAGCCTGTCTAATCCCGATGGCGTTGATGATCGAGGTGTGATATCCGTTCTGAAAAACGCATCCCGTCTGTTCTGAATTTTGCCGGGGCGGGTGCTTTCCACATGCGACTCCAGGTGAACTTTGACACAATATAAAGCATGGCCGCGTATGCGCATGGTGGCTTAGAGGCGCGGCCCATCCTTGTGTGTTCCTGTCGCAACGTTTGTCTCGGGCTTACAAGTGGCGGGATGAGTGTCTACACTTAAGCGGCCTCGCCTTAAACATTATTTTTATTAACTTTACGGTGCTATGTGCAAGACGAAATTCTCTCTTTATGTGCAGTCTGTTTTGGCTGCGATACTTCTCGTCTCCGTCATCGCTCCGACGGGGGCGTTTGCGCGCCGGCGCAAAGGACCTGTTTATGATAATATCCTCGACTTCGGCTCTTGCGGCCGACATCTGTTCTGGAAATACGAGAACGGCGTGTTGAAAGTGCGCGGATTTGGCCCGATGGACAATTACGCCAACGCGTCCGAGGTGCCATACGCCCCGTTCGCGCCCTACATCACCCAGGTGCAACTGTCCGACAGCGTCACAAGCATTGGCGCAAACGCCTTCGCCCAGTGCCTCAATTTGCAGTCCATCAACATACCGCGCTACGTCAACCGTATTGGCAAACGTGCTTTCGCCAATTGCGTCAATCTGCAACAAATAGCGGTCTCTTCTTATGTTGACCAGATTGGAGATTTTGCGTTCCACAGGTGCAAGCAGTTCACGTCCGCGCCCATTACTCCCAAGATCCGTAAAATCGGAGTATCCTGTTTCCAGGGCTGCTCTGGCATCACCGATGTTGACCTGCCCAGGAGCGTCACCTCAGTCGGCGACCTTGCCTTCGCGGGGTGCTCATCCTTACGATCCATCAGCATCCCATCAACCGTCGGCTTTTTATCACGCTCCGCACTCTCGGACTGCCCGTCGCTTGAATCCATAACGGTCGAGCAGGGCAACGAGAGCTATGAGACGATCTCAGGAGTCCTTTACACCAAAGACGGAGTCATGCTGATGCTCTATCCGGCCTTGCTCCAAGGCGATACTTATGAGATCAAGGAGGGTACTCGCCAAGTGGCGCAGGGGGCTTTTTATGCGGCAAAGTACTTGCGCGAGATTACATTTCCCCAAGGGCTCGACAGCATCGGCAACGGGGCTTTCACCAATTGCGAGTCGCTCTACAAGCTGACAATCTACGAGCCGTTTGAGAAGTTCGGGGTGAAGGTGTTTTCCAACTGCCCTAACATATCTGAGATTCACATCACCTCGACGGGAGAGGCCTACGCTCTTCAAGACGGGGCGCGACTGTCCATTGACCGCAAGCAGCTCCTGCTCTATCCCGCCAACCGTAAGGCCGATAAGTTCGTAGTGCCCGAGGGCGTCGAGGCCATTGGGCCCAAGGCTTTCGCGGGTAACAAGGATCTCGTCTCTGTCAAGCTGCCGGAGACGCTCCGCTCCATCGGCGTCGGAGCTTTTCACAAATGCTCCAATCTCAAGTCGGTTGACATCCCCGCACTTGTTGACACCATCAGCCGCGGGGCTTTCTCCGAATGTACGTCTCTCCGTTCCGTATCTTTCCCCGACTCTCTTACCGTCATTGACGCCTACGCGTTCTACAAGTGCACTAATCTGCGCAAGGTCCAGCTGCCTGAACATCTTAAGAACATCGGGTCCCGCGCTTTCGAGGGGTGCACAAGCATAGAGGCCATCACTTTCCCCGAGGAGCTTGAATGGGTCGCCGGCAGCTCTTTCGCAGGCTGCACGTCGCTCTCTTCCGTCTATTTCAATGACGTGCTCGACTCCATTGGCAACTACGCCTTCCAAGGCTGCACGGCCCTTCTCGCGGCTGATATGCCGGTCGGGCTTAAGAAGATTGGGATGGGCGTGTTCCAAAATTGCCATAGCCTGACGTCTGCCACGCTTGGTGATCAGATCAAAGAACTGCCTTTCGCTCTTTTCAACGACTGTTACCATCTGCAAGACCTCGTCATCCTCTACGCCGGCGTGCCCAAGTTCGGGCTTAAAGCTCTCAATGAGCCTCAGCACTTCAAGCAGGTGACGCTTCACGTCGATGTCGACCAGCTCGCTAATTTCAAGAAAGACATTCTTTGGGGCAAGTTCGAGAGTTTTGAGACGTTCTCGTTCAAGGAGACGCAACCGCAAGAGCCCGAAAAGACGGCAGAGCCTGTAGATGATGAAGAAGAGTAGTGAGGCCGCCCGGCGCGTAGGGCGGTATGTTTCCGTGGCGGCCCGATTGTCTGTCATGACGTTGGGGCTCGTTCTGCTCGGTCTCTTCTTGCAGGTCGTGGCCTACAAGTTCGTGCCCGTGGTCGACACGCCTTTCATGCGTACGCTCGCTTGCAAGAACCATGTGGATGTGAATCAGCGCTGGGTGCCCCTCTCTCAAATATCCAAGGCCATGCCTCTCGCTGTCGTCTCGTCAGAAGACAACCTGTTCACCAAACACCACGGCTTCAGCTGGAATGCCATTAAGGCCGCGGCGGTCCACAATGCCAAGGCCAAGCGCATTCACGGAGCCAGCACTATCAGCCAGCAGACCGCCAAGAACGTCTTTTTGTGGAACGACCGCTCTTGGGTGCGCAAGGGCTTCGAGGCCGTCGTCACGCTTATGATTGAGACCGTCTGGGGCAAGGAGCGGATTATGGAGGTCTACCTCAATGTCGTGGAGTTCGGGCCGGGTGTCTATGGCGCCGAGGCGGCCGCACGGAAATTTTTCCACCATTCGGCCAAGACGCTCTCGCCCGACGAGGCGGCTCTCCTGGCGGCGGTTATGCCTAACCCTGTCAGGCTCAAGGTCTCATCGCCTTCTCCCTACGTACTCCGCCGACAGGCCAAAATACGCTCATTGATGCGTAAGATCGGTGCGGTCCGGTTCGAGTAGGGTGGGGGCGGGCTTACATTACGAAGTCGTTACGGGTCTTGAGCGTATTGTGCCTCCTCATTGCCACCAGGTGGTCGTAAGTCTCCCCGGGACGTCTTGCGTATACCGCTATGTAATAGTCGTTTTCCGTGTCACCGTAGCACCCCTCCGTGACTTCTGTCTGCGGGGCGCGCGTCTCGCCAATCTTTCTTGATGCGTAAAGGTAGTTGTGCAGCCCCTGTTTCACCAGGTGCTGGCCGGTGAATGTCATGCTCCTCGGGTCGGGCGTCAGCCTGTTGCCCGCCGACGGCTCCCAACCTGTGGCGTCGCCAAGCACGTACACCTCACCGTTGCCCAGCAGTGCCGGGTCCTCTGGCGCAAATGTGTAGTGAGCCATCCCGTAGTCTGCCACAACCTCTGCCGCCCCGTCTCGCCTGTCTCTCGTCTCCACCCAGCTGCCGCCGTTAAAGTCCTCCCGGTAGGTGTAGGCGCGCGGGGTGTTGTCCGTCGCCATCGTGTAGTGGTACATCGGGGTCACGTATTCCACCCTGCTGCCCGATATTCCCGGCAGCCTTATGCTGCGCGTGTCCAGCCATCTCCACTCCGTCCCGCCGCAAAAGGAGAACTCGCTCTGGCTCTGATAGACAATCTCGTCGCGCCTCACGAATGTGGGACCGTCCGCCTTCCGCAAATCGTCTATCCTCTTGTTTTGCCACACGGCCACCGTCATCTGCGTCTCGGGCGAACTTATGCCGTGGTCTGGCCATATCACCGCGAGCTCGACGTCTTGGGTTGACTCCTTGCGCTCCACCCTGCTCGCCACGCCGCACAGCTCCTCGCTCATCCACATCGGGACTCTCACAAGCATCGCGTCGTCACGCGTCCTCCGCACCTCTATCATGTAGTTACCCGACGCCATAAGCGGCGCAGTCGATATCGTCAGCTCATAGTGGGCGTAAGCCGTGGTCGTGTTGAATGACATTGAGCACTCTTCTTCGTCATATATCCTGTTAAAGCCATCCATGTACTCCATCTCCATCAGGTCGCTCGGCTGCCAGTCCGCATTGCAGTGTGCGAAGCTGTAATACAGGCTCTCTGTGTTGCCGCCTATCACGTCAAACGAGAGGATGAGACGCTCCGCCGCGCCCAGGTGGCACACCACGCACCCCGGGACCGTCGTCTCGCGCCTGTCTTGCGCGGCCTCATGTCTGAACTCCACCGTGGCCACGCCCGAAGCCTCATATGCCACACCTTCGCCGCGCCCGGTGCCCGAGGCGGTCGCGGGTATATTTATAATGAGTGCGGACAATGAGCAATTAAAGAAAATTTTCTTTAAATATTCGGTTTTCATTTCAATTATCGTTTTCTTTGCAAGGTGAACAAAACCCCTCGGCGATTGCACTACAGGCCTATTGCGTTCGCCGGTCGTCTTATGAAAACCAATTGCGATGCGCATCACAAATGTAAGAACTATGTTGGTCGGATGCAACTGCAGCCTGTCCACGTTCTTGAAGCCCATGGGCGGCGATGCGCCACGCCCACACATATCGTGAGCCGCGCCTCTTGGCCTTGCGCCGAGGGGGGCGGCTCTCGCCCGATTTGTAACCGTAAAAAACAAACATTCATCTCTTAAAAATGTCTGACGTAATCAAACTGAGGAACGGCCTTGACATACGCCTTAAGGGTAAAGCCGAAACGGTGTATGGGCAGGCGTCCGAGCCCGAGCTTTACGCCATCAAGCCTACCGACTTCTGGGGCCTCAAGCCCAAGATGGCGGTCAAGGAGGGTGACGCAGTCCAGGCCGGGGATGTGCTTTTCTTTGATAAGCAGAGTCCCGAAATCAAATTCGTCTCGCCTGTCTCTGGCGAGGTCTCCGCTATCGTCCGAGGCGCAAGGCGTGCCATCCAGGCCGTCGTCGTCAAGGCTTCGGCCGCGCCCGCGCCTGTCGAGGTGGGCAAGCTCGACGTCGCCTCTGCTTCGCGCGAGCAAATTATCGAGAAGCTCCTTGCAACGGGCGCATGGACCTATTTCCGTCAGCGCCCTTACAATGTCATCGCCAACCCCGCGGCTGACCACAAGGCTGTTTTCATCTCCACGTTCGACACCGCGCCCCTCGCGCCCGACTATGACCACATCATCCGTGGCAATGAGCAGGCTTTCCAAGACGGCGTCAATGTCCTCGCCAAGATCGCTCCCGTTTTCGTCGGGACGTCGGCCAAGGCTGCATCCAAGGCTTTCTCCAATGTCAAGAACGCCACCGTCACGGCTTTCGCAGGCAAACACCCCGCGGGATGCGTCGGCGTGCAGATCAACCGCGTCCAGCCCATCAACGCTGGCGAGACTGTACTCACCATCCAGCCCCAGGAGGTCGTAGCCATAGGCAAGATCTTCGCCGAGGGCAAGCTCGACTTCGCGCGCGTCATTGTTCTTGACGGCTCCGAGGTCCGCAAGCCGGCCTATTACCGGACTACGCTCGGCGCGCAGCTCTCCAACATCCTCTCCGGCAATATCAATGAGGACAACACACGTATCATCTCCGGCAACGTCCTCACGGGCACCAAGGTCCAGAAAGACGGCTTCCTCGGCTACTATGACAGCCAGGTGACCGTCATCCCCGAGGGCAACAAGCCTGAGTTCTTCGGATGGATCACACCAAGCCTGAATAAGTTCTCCGCAAGCCGCACCCTCTTCTCTTGGCTCATGCCGAACAAGGAGTTCACGCTCGACACCAACACGCATGGCGAGCCCAGGGCCATCGTCGTCAGCGGCGAGATGGAGGCAGTCATGCCCATGGACATCTACCCGGAGCACCTCATTAAGGCCATCCTCGCCAAGGACATCGACAAGATGATCGAACTCGGAATATACGAGGTCGTCGAGGAGGATATGGCTCTCTGTGAGTTCGTCTCAACGTCTAAGCTCCCGGTCCAGAAGATTCTCCGCAACGGCCTCGCGCTGATGATGGAGGAGGTTGGATAGCGTCTTGAACCTTTTGTTTTTAGTCGTTAAGCTTACAACTGTTAACTTTCAGCCCGGCCAAACAGGCCGCGGCCATTAACTCATCTGTATTTTGAAAGCGTTACGTAATTATTTAGATAACGTGAAGCCCAACTTCGAGAAGGGTGGCAAATACGAGAAGTTCCATTCGACCTTCGAGGCCTTTGAGAGTTTCTTGTTCGCTCCTGCCACCACCAACGAGGGCGGCGTTCACGTGCGCGACGGCGTTGACCTCAAGAGGGTCATCTCCATGGTCATCCTCGCGCTCATTCCGGCCACCATCTTTGGCATCTGGAACACTGGTTACCAGAGCTTCACGCATGCGGGTGTCGTCGATGCTTCCACTCTCGACTGCTTCCTCCATGGCCTCTACGTATTCCTCCCCATGGTCATCGTCTCCTATGTCGTTGGCCTCGGTATCGAGTTCGCCACGGCGCAGATCCGCGGTGAGCAGGTCAACGAGGGCTTCCTCGCCACCGGCCTCCTCATCCCGCTCGTACTGCCGGCAGGAGTGCCCCTCTGGATGGTGGCTGTGGCCACGGCATTCTCCGTCATTTTCGCCAAGGAGGTCTTTGGTGGCACTGGCATGAACATCTGGAACCCCGCACTCATCGCGCGCGCCTTCCTCTTCTTCGCCTATCCGTCCAAGATGTCCGGCGACGCCGTTTGGTACTATGGCGTAAATGCCGCTGATGGTGCCGACGCTGTGACCGGGGCCACCGCGCTCTCGCAGGCTGCTGCCCACATCTACACGCCGTTCACCGACGCCTTCCTCGGAGTCATGCCTGGCTCCATCGGCGAGACCTCGGCGCTCTGCATCCTCCTCGGCGGCCTCTTCCTGCTCTTCACCGGCGTGGCCAGCTGGAAGGTCATGTTCTCCGTATTCGTCGGCGGCGCCCTCACGGCCTACGGCTTCAACATGTTTGGCCCCGAGACTGGAATCGCGCAGCTGCCTTGGTATGACCATCTGGTCTACGGCGGCTTCTGCTTCGGCGCTGTCTTCATGGCCACCGACCCCGTCACATCGTGCCGCACCGAGTGCGGCAAATATATCTATGGCTTGCTCATCGGCTTCGTGGCCATCGTGGTGCGCGTACTCAACCCCGGCTACCCCGAGGGCATGATGCTCGCTATCCTCTTCATGAACACTATGGCTCCGCTCATTGACTACATCATCGTCGAGACCAATG
The DNA here is from genome assembly GCA_004552385.1 of Bacteroidales bacterium. Taxonomy (GTDB): domain Bacteria; phylum Bacteroidota; class Bacteroidia; order Bacteroidales; family Marinilabiliaceae; genus W3P20-009. The sequence continues at coordinate 29,661 of SFOL01000009.1, forward strand.
TCAGCCGTAGGAAGAAACGTGCAATAGCAAAATAACCAAGACGAAAATGGCAAACGAACAAAAGAAAGGCTTGTCTACCAATAGCAACGCCTATACGCTGATCTATGCGGCGGTACTCGTCGTCATCGTCGCCTTCCTCCTCTCCTTCGTGTCCAGCACGCTGCATGAGAGGCAGCTGGCCAATGAGAAGATTGACAAGAAGTCCCAGATCCTCGCGGCCATCAACGTCGTGGACCAGGCCGATGTCGAGGCTGCATATTCCAAATATGTCAAGGAGGCCATCGTCATCAATGAGCATGGGCAGGTAGCCGAGGGTGACGGCTTCGATGTTGACTTCGGCAAGAAAACTGACAAGGACCACCTTCCACTCTACAAGTGTGAGGTCGACGGCGCGGTCAAGTACATCATCCCCGTCAAGGGTAACGGTCTTTGGGGCCCCATCTGGGGCTACGTGGGCCTCAATGATGACAAGAGCACCGTCTACGGCATCTACTTCAACCACGAGGGCGAGACCCCGGGCCTCGGCGCCGAGATTGTCACCAATGGTTTCCGTGAGCCTTTCAAAGGCAAACACATCAAGAACGCCGCTGGTGAGGTCGTCTCCATCGCCGTGGTCAAGAAAGGCATTAAGGTTGAGGGGCAGGATCAGGTTGACGCCATCTCCGGCGGCACCATCACCTCCGTGGGCGTAAACGACATGCTCAAGAACAGCCTCAGTAGCTACAAGGAGTTTTTAACGAAGTAATCCAAAAGGGTTTAAGAATATGAGCGAACTCTTTTCTAAGAAAAACAAGGAGGCCTTCACGCTGCCGTTGTCCAAAGACAACCCCGTGACCGTACAGGTGCTTGGCATCTGCTCTGCGTTGGCTGTCACGGCTCAGCTCGAGCCCGCCATCGTCATGGGTCTCGCCGTCACTATCATCGTGGCGTTCTCCAATGTCATCATCTCGCTGATGCGCAACACTATTCCTACGCGCATCCGCATCATTGTCCAGCTGGTCGTCGTGGCGGCTCTCGTCACCATCGTCAACCAGGTGCTCAAGGCTTTCGCCTACAATGTGGCCCAGGCCCTCTCGGTCTACGTCGGCCTCATCATCACCAACTGCATCCTAATGGGTCGCCTCGAGGCTTTCGCCATGACCAATAAGCCTTGGCCGTCGTTCCTTGACGGACTTGGCAACGGCCTCGGCTATGCCAAGATACTCGTCATCGTCGCGTTCTTCCGCGAGCTGCTCGGCTCCGGCACGATTTTCGGCGTCAACATCCTCAACTACGAGTGTGTCAAGAATGCCGGATATATGAACAACGGCATGATGCTCATGCCAGCCATGGCGCTCATCGTCGTCGCCTGCATAGTCTGGTGGCAGAGGGCTCATAACAAAGACCTTCAGGAAAAGTAAACCACGACGCGGCACTCGTGCCGCATAAGTCATCGAGATTAATTAAATGGAAAACGCAAGTTTGTTAACCCTGTTTGTCCGCTCGGTTTTCGTGGACAACATGATTTTCGCGCTCTTCCTCGGCATGTGCTCCTACCTTGCCGTCTCCAAGAGCGTGAAGACCGCGCTGGGTCTCGGCATCGCCGTAATCTTCGTGTTGGCGGTGACGCTACCAATCAACTATCTGCTCCAGACCAAGGTCCTTGGCCCGGGCGCCATCGTTGAGGGTGTAGACCTCTCTTTCCTGAGCTTTATACTCTTCATCGCGGTCATCGCAGGCATTGTCCAGCTTGTCGAGATGTTCATTGAGAAGTTCAGCCCCGCGCTCTACTCGCAGCTCGGCATCTTCTTGCCACTTATCGCCGTCAACTGCGCCATCATGGGCGGATCGCTCTTCATGCAGCAGCGAATCGGCCTCGCCGCAGACGACCCTAAGTTCCTCGGCTCGATAGTCGACGCCCTCGTCTACGCTCTCGGCTCAGGCCTTGGCTGGCTCATCGCCATTGTCAGCTTTGCCGCCATACGCGAGAAGATGGCCTATAGCAACGTCCCTGCGGCTCTCAAGGGGCTCGGCATAGCGTTCATAACCGTGGGTCTCATGGCCATGTCTTTCATGTGCTTCTCCGGCCTCAAACTTTAATATTGAAAAAGAAATATCGGAATGGACACAAATTTGATATTGGCGAGCATCGGGGTATTCCTCGTGATCATCATGCTCCTCGTCGTCATTCTGTTGGTGGCCAAGCGTTTCCTCGTCTCTTCGGGCAACGTCACCATCACCATCAATGACAAGGACAAGCTCGAGGTTGAGTCGGGCAACTCGCTCCTTTCCACCCTCACCAGCAACGGTGTCTTCCTCCCATCCGCATGTGGTGGCAAGGGCTCTTGCGGTCAGTGCAAGTGCCAGGTTCTCGAGGGTGGCGGAGA
>SFOL01000067.1 GCA_004552385.1 Bacteroidales bacterium
ACACAACCCACCATATTTGCCCGCTGTGAATATTTATTCGTATTTTTGACAGCAGAAAGGTCGAAAGAAAGAGCAAGCGGCATATACCATGAAAACCAATTTAACACATTTGATAAGATACGTTATCACATCACTGATAATAGCGGCGGCAGCTATTGACTCGAGTGGCCAAAGAAGCGCGGCGGATGAGTGCGCCACGATAGAGAAAATTGGCGGTGGCATAGGCTCGAGCCTCGACAACTTTGCGAAAGTAGTCCAAAGCGCTGGCTTCGGAGCGAAGAAAACGAAAGTGGATGACGGGCTGACCCTGTTAGACATGACAGGGCGCATAGGCAACTTGAGAAGATGCAAGCTGCTGACCGCCGCAAATAACGAGCACGGACGGACGGTTCACCATGCGATGATCTTCATGCAAGAGAGGGCAGAATGGAGCGAACTCAAAGCTGACTACGACAAGATGAAAGAGTCTCTCAGGGCGGTGTACGGCGAGCCGAAAGAGATCGCAGAGAGCTTCACTGGCAAAGAGCCACAGGACGACAAGGAGCGCATGGAGATGATAAAAAGCGACAAAGCGGACTTCACGACAAAATATGAGCGAGGCGAACTGACGGTGATGCTGAGCATGACATACACTGCCGAGCACGGTGCTCACGTCGGCATGCTATTCATAGACAAACAAGTGTCAGAGTTAATATTAGGAACCCTGGAACGGAAGTAGCCGGCTACAGATGTTGAAACTCAAGCGCGGGCAAACGTCTCGTAGTGGAACGAGACGCCCGACCTGGGGTCAACGTAAATCTCAGAGCGGTAGACAGACTTCCAGCCATTTATGGCAGGGAAAAAGGCATCAGCTTTGGGGAACGACTCGTGGATAACCGTGAGCACGAGTTCGTCGGCCATAGGCATGAACACACGGTAAACCTGCTCACCGCCAATGACGAAGACCCTGGGCTCGGAAGCGACCAGGCGCAGAGCCTCATCGGCCGAGTGGACTACCTCGACGCCTTCGGCCTGTGGGGCGTAAGAGAGTGAGCGAGAGAGGACAATGTTCCTCCTGCCCGGCAGACATCTTTTGGGCAGGGCGAGATTGGTCTTACGCCCCATTATGACAGGGCAGCCCATGGTGACCTCCTTAAAGTGCCTAAGGTCCTGACTAATATATATGAGCTGGTCGCCATCGAGGCCGATAGCGTTATTGAGGTCGATAGCCGCAATGAGAGAGAGTGTCATATGAATAAAATCACTTAACCAAGACTCGCCAAGAACGCTTACCGATCTTGACCGTGTAGGCGCCAGACCTTGGGGCCGAGAGAGAGCTGCCCGTCGTCTCGCAGATCTTAATACCTGTGATGGTATAGAGCCCTTTAAGCTGCTTGCCGGCTCCGGAAACGGAGATGAGCGAACCTTTGACATTGACCTGCACGCCAGGCTCCTTGGGAACTTCGGCAGGCTTAAAATCAGCCCTTGTCCACGATATGGCGACGACGTCTCCCGCCCTATACGTGAAAGAGGCCGCCCCATCGGGCGCATCCACTCTCTGTCCGCCGACGGTAAGCGACACAGGCCGGCGCGAGTAAGTAAGGGTCACACGGTCACCGCCATTGGCGAACTCAGGCGCTGAAGAGAGAAAGGACTCGCCGTCTATCTGATAATCAACCTTATAAAGAGCTTTGGAGGGAGAGGCCTCAGCCTCGGGGTGCTCAAGCCCCTGACGCCACGATGGCGCATAATCTCCCGAGAAACCGACACCCTTGAAGTTCAGCCAATAGGCCACAAGGCCAGAGGCGAACTCTTCGTCAGAAAATGCGCAAGTGGTATAACGGAACCTGTCGTCATCGGGGTTGAAGCTGTCCACTCCCGGCTTTATCACACGATCCGACTTCGGCGCCCCCCTGACAGCCACTTTTGAAGCGAGACTCTCATCAATGCCGACTCCGCGACAATCGGTAAGAGTAGTGAGAGAGCGCGAAGGCCCGACGACATCTTTGAGAAAAAGAAATCCGTTGACGGACCCCGTCCTACCCTGCCTTCCGACAAGCGTGACGACTATTTTATCCACCCCATAGACCTTAGCCGCACTGCTTATGACAACAGAGCCAGCAAAGCCGACAGTTTGGAGCCGACCGTGATTGCGCCCTGCAAGAACGTGGACATAAAGAGTACGCCCGTCGCTCCTCTCAAAAGTATCGTTCTCGGGGTCGACGAGCAGAAAAGCTCCATCAAACACAAGATTCTCAACAGAACCGCCAACCTTTACAGAGCCGAAAACGCCATCGAGCCGAGCCGAGAGGTTAGACACCGCCTGACCACGGAAGGAGGCCGCTAAAGACTCAACCGTCGGAATGGCCGGCAGACGAGAGGAGAGAGACTTAAAGTCAGCAGAACCCGGTGAGAAAACGGGGAAACTGATAGCACGCGCAAGAGTAACAGGTGTACGCACTGAGAGGCCTGACATGCCGTCGGTGTAGGCGAAAAAGAGATCGGCAAAACTGGTAGAGGAAGCGACGGAAGCGACGGAAACGCCGTCAGAGGGCCTCCTGTCATAGGTGAAAGTATAAAGAGGCAAAAAAGTGGAGAACGACTTGCCCCAAGAGGATGACTTATATCGCTCAACAGCCGACGCGGGGACTACGAGAGTGTCCACCTCGCCCAAATATCTGCCCTTGAGGAACGCCCCGCGGCCCAATGCCGGCGGATAAGGCGCATAAGACGTCACCTTGGAAAGGTTAGGGCACACGCTGAAAGAAAGCGGCTCTACGTTCTTGACCGACCGAGGAATTGAGACTTCGCGCAAGGCTTGGACCTGCCTGCAAAGAGGCTCATCGCCTCCGCCTAAAGACGAGACGGAGAGCTTGCGGTTGCCATTGTGCACAAACTCCGGCACGCACAAAGAGACGGAAGCCGCAGACTTGAACTCCACACGGGATAAAGAGCAGGAGGAAGAGTCAGGGGCTGGAGAAAAAAACAAAGCGCCCCCCGTCGCATCATACCGGACGGACTGCGAAACGGCAGACGAGCATGACAGCGCAAAAAGGGAAAGGAGTGACAAGCGCAGGGGCCGCATCATAATAGGAAGCTCGGATGAATGGGGACAAAGAAAACAGCGCGCGAGCGAACGCCCGAACGATGGGCGAAAAAAGTAAAAAAAAGTGACTAAAACAAGCGGGGCGCACGCAGACATACTGCATGCGCCCCGCCATAAGAGTATCCGACACGTTTCAAACGAGTCGGGCTATGATTTGCTACTTCTGCTTACCGCCCCTATCTCTATGGCGGCGCTCAGCCCTGTTAGGACGTGCAGAGGGGAAGTAGTCGTCGCGGAAGTCGCGGCCGTCTCGCCTATCCTCGCGACGGCGCCTGCCGCCACCGAAACCGAAACCGGCTCGGCCTCCACGGCCACCCTTGTGCCCGTCTCGGCGCGGGAACTCGTCATCGTCAGAGTCCTTGCGTGGCTCAGCCTTCTCACAGATGAGCCTGTAGCCATCGACGACACGGCCATTGATGGCGTTCACTATGTCATCAGAGAACTGGTTGTCGACATCCACAAAAGAGAAATTCCTCATGATGTCGATATGACCGATATTGACCTTGGCCGAAAGCTCGCGCGTGTACTGGTTGATGAGTCCGATGATGTCGGCAGGGCGAATGGAGTCAATCTTGCCGACATTGATGAAGAGCCTGTCCATGTTCTCGTCGCCGGGCCTTGGGCCGCGCTCAGCCCTCTCGCCCTTCTGGCGAGGCTCGTCGGATATGTTGAGGTCGTTGGCCGCCTGGTAATACTTGTTGACGCTCTCGAACTCGGCAGAGATGAACTTGGCGATGATATCCTCCTTTGAGAACTCGGCCAGTTTCTCGACAGCCTCGGGGATGAACTTTGAGACCGCGGTGTCCTCCTCGACCTGCTGCGCGGCGATACCCTCCACAAAGTGCTGAAGCTTTATTTGGCAGATCTCGTCGGCGTTTGGCACCATCTTGCGTTCGAACTTCTTGCCCGAAATCTTCTCAATCTGCTTAATCTTAGGGAGATCCTTCTTGCAGACGATGGCAGCCGAAATGCCTGCCCTGCCAGCGCGCCCAGTTCGTCCGGAACGGTGGATGTAGACCTCGATGTCGTCAGGGAGGTTGTAGTTGATGACGTGCGTGAGCTCGTGAACGTCAATGCCGCGGGCAGCCACATCGGTGGCTACGAGAATTTGCAGATGCTTCATCTTGAAGCGCTGCATGACCATGTCGCGCTGCGCCTGAGAGAGGTCGCCGTGGAGCGAGTCGGCGTTGTAGCCGTCAGCAATGAGCTTCTCGGCCACCTCCTTGGTCTCCTCGCGGGTGCGACAGAAGACAATGGAGTAGATGTCCGGGACCATGTCGACGACGCGCTTGAGAGCGAGATAACGGTCGGAGGGACGAACGAGATAATAGTGATGCTCAACGGTATCGGCCCCCTGGTTAGTCCTGCCGATCTTGATTTCGAGGGGCTCCTTCATGTACTTGCTCGCCACTTTGGCGATGAAGGGTGGCATTGTTGCCGAGAAGAGGAGTGTTTGTCGGGAGTCTGGGGTCTCGTTGAGGATGGTCTCGAGGTCATCCTTGAAACCCATGTCGAGCATCTCGTCGGCCTCGTCGAGCACAAGCCAGCGGATCTCATCGATCTTGAGGACCCCCCTCTCAATGAGGTCTATGACACGGCCGGGCGTTCCAACGACGATCTGGGGGTTGGAGCGGAGTTGCTTGATTTGCTTGCGGATGTCGGAGCCGCCGTAGACCGGGCAGACGTCGACCTGCGGCTTGAACTTTGAGAAGTTTGCGAGATCCTTGGCGATCTGGAGGCAGAGCTCTCGGGTGGGGCTGAGGATCATGGCCTGGACGTGGGTGACGGACGGGTCTACCATCTGGACTATGGGGAGGCCGAAAGCGCCGGTCTTGCCTGTTCCCGTCTGGGCGAGGGAGACGATGTCTTTACCGCAGTTGAGGATCTCGGGGATGCTCTTTTCCTGAACCGGAGTCGGCTCAACGAAACCGAGTTCGGCGATGGCCTGGAGCATCTGCTCGTCGAGGCCTGTTTCTTGGAAAGTTGCCATTTTTTAGCTTACTGTGTTTCCGTTAAAAGTTTTGAGAAAAAAGAAGGAGTTGGCGGCGCAGTGATACATTCACAAAAGGAGCGCCACACCACGAGGCGCAGACGCGAAGGCGCCCGCCGGTCGTTTCGAAAGAACTTCCGACACAGCCCGCGTTCCCAAGCGCCTTCATATCCCCCAGGAGGCGAAACGGGGCCTCCGCGACGAAAAAACACAGCAGGCAGCAACCCATCAGAGCCCGCTTAGACGCCTTTGTCGGCGTCTCATGCTGAAGACTTGGAAATCTCGGCGATGCCGATGTTCTGAAAAGACGACGCGAAGTTAATCCAAGGGGTTTAAAAACACATCGGGGGTCTGACAAGATTGTGTTTATTTAACAACAAAACATTATATTTGCTTGCAAATAGCGATGTTATGGAATCTCTCATCCTGGCGACGGGATTGATATATTTCACAGGCCACCTGCTGACCCACTTCTTTGAGCGGTCGAAGATACCTGACGTGCTGATGCTCATATTGTTCGGCATCATCATAGGCCCTCTGACTGGCATAATGACGGTGGACAGGATAGGCGTCGCGGGTCACTTGTTCACGCAGTTCGCCTTGATAATAATACTATTTCAGGGCGGCCTCGACATAGAGATCGGGAACCTGGTTCGATCCGCACGCCAGAGCGTCATAATGTCCGTCTCGTTCTTCGCCGTCTCGGCGGGCACGGTATGGATGATAATGCGCTTCGGTTTCGACTACTCGCCTATGGCCTCGGCTGTGACGGGCTTCATTTGCGGCGGCACGTCGTCGGCGGTGGTGATCCCGCTGCTGCGCATGATAAGGGCGAGCAAGAAGGCCGGGGCCATGCTCGTGATAGAGTCCGCCCTCACAGACGTGCTGTGCATAGTGTTCACGATCGGCGTGTTGCAGAGCATCTCGAGCGGCGAGTTCAAGATAGGCAGGATAGTTTACACGTTGCTGTCTTCACTGATAGCCGCATCGGCGGTAGGTCTTGCCGGTGGCATCTTCTGGCTGAAGGTGATAAACTGGGTGCGACGTTTTAAGAACACCCAGTTCGCAACGTGCTTCTTCATGTTCGTCACATACGGGGTCGCGGAGCTGTCGGGGTTCAGCGGCGCCATAGCCGCACTGGCGTTCGGCATAGTGATGGGCAACGCCAGCGTGGTTAGCCACAAGTTGAGCCGGATATATAATGACGCCCGCCCCGTCGGCGTGATATCGGAAGCGGAGAAGGACCTGTACGAGGAGCTGGCATTCCTCGTGAAGATATTCTTCTTCCTTTACCTTGGCATCTCGATACCGTTCGAGAGCTCATCGATAATAGCAGTGGCCATCAGCATAGTCGTGGCGCTGTTCGCGTTGAGGCCGGCGTGCACATTCTGGATGGCTGGGCGGCAAATGACACCTCACGACAAGAGCATAACGGCGGTGATGCTCCCGAAGGGCCTTGCGGCGGCGGTCCTGGCGGGTCTGCCTGCGCAATACGGCATGATAGAAGGGCCTGACATACAGTCCATAACGTACCACGTGGTACTCGACAGCATAGTTTTGACATCAATACTGATCCCCCTGATAGAACGCACCGGGATAGGCTCGAGACTTGACAGCCTGTTCTCCCACAGTCCGAACGCGGGCGCGGAAGCGGGGGAAGACACCAAATAGCGCGATGACACAGAGCAAGAGCCCACGGCTCATAGTAGTGATTGGCCCGACGGCTTGCGGCAAGACGGCGTTCGCAACACGGCTTGCGGCCATGACTGACGGCGAAATCCTGAGCGGAGACTCCCGACAAGTGTACCGCGGAATGGACATCGGCACGGGCAAGGACTTGAAAGACTACACTGTGGACGGGCGTGCGATCCCATACCATCTGATAGACATTGCCGAGCCCGGCGAGAAATACAACGTATACCGTTATCAGCAAGACTTCGCCGCGGCCTACGCCGACGTGGTCGGGAGGGGCAAGCAGCCGATCTTGTGCGGAGGGTCGGGCCTGTACGTGGAGGCCGTGATAAAGAACTACAGCCTCCTCTCCGTCCCGCCAAACGAGACACTCCGCACGGAGCTGAAGAACAAGACGATAGACGAGCTGGCGAAAATCCTCTCAACCTACCAGACGCTTCACAACACGACGGACCTGGACAACCGCCGCAGAACGATACGCGCCATCGAGATAGCCGACTACATGAAGACGCACAACGAGGAGGCGGGCCCCACGGGCGGCATAGACTACACGGTCATAGGCCTTGACATCCCTCGCGAACTGAGGCGCGAAAGGATAACGAGGCGCCTCAGGGCCAGGCTGCGCGAGGGCATGGCGGACGAGGTCAGGGGACTCCTGGACAAAGGAGTGGAAGCTGAAGACCTCATATATTACGGGCTTGAATATAAGTACGTGACGATGTATTGCCAGGGCCAGCTGACGCTTGAGGACATGACGGCTCAGCTCGAGATAGCCATACACCAGTTTGCGAAACGTCAGATGACCTGGTTCAGAGGCATGGAGCGCAGGGGCATAAAGATAAACTGGATCGACGCCAGCCAACCCATGGAGCAGGTGTTGGCCCAAGCCGAACAGATTATAAACCAAACACACCAATAAACAAAATCGACAGAGATGGCGATAAAAAAACTACTATTGGCACTTCTGGCCATCGGGGCAATGACAGCCTGCAAAGATGATACGGACGACGTCCTCGAGCAAGCCCAAAAAGACGCGGCCACGGCCCTGCTGAACGGCGAGATGGTGGTGTCGGCCCACACCTCGATAAACGGCGCGGACAAAACGCTGTTGGACGGGGGGGCGCCATGCAAATTCAAATTTGAGCCCGACGGCGACGGGCAGTTGAAACTCAGCATGGAAGACTTCCAGATTGGCAAAATGCCGTTCGCCTTATGCTTTAAGATAAAACTCAGCCTGGGCCCCATCCTGTCGTTTGAGAAGAACGACTTCAGCGAGAGCGGCTGGGTAAGGTTCAGCGGCAAGCGTGGCGTGATAAGCTTTGGCGGCCCAATGCCGGAGAAGTGGGAGGACGACAGCGTGGAAGGCGACGGATCGACCGTGACGGGCTACGTCAACACCGAAACCAAAGAGATACAATTCGAGTTATACTACGCGGCAATGAACGTGGTCGTCAGCGTGACGAGGCAGAAGATAGACCCGAGCCGCGTCGCTAACTACGAGACGGAGAAAGAGGAATATGAAAAGGCGCTGGAAGAGTACAAAAAAGAGCACGGGATGCAGTGAGGGCCGGCCGGGACGCAGCCACGGCAACATATAGCACGCGGCAAATTGGAATTAGGGATTTTTATTCTAATTTTGCGAGGTTGAACAGACGGCCAGAAGCGAAGAGAACAAAATGGGCAGCTTGGTAAAGAATTTCTTAATGCGCGCGGTCACGGGCATCTTATTCGTGCTCGTGGTGGCTGGCATGTTTGTCCTCGGGGCATACACCAACGCGTTGACTTATGCGGTGGTGACGGCCGTGGTGATAATCGTGGCGACACACGAGTATTGCCACCTGTTGCGCGCCGGGGGGATGTCGCCCCACATACTTATGGCCATGGCCACAAATCTGACCGCGTTCGGGCTCGGCTTCATGATATGCAACTATCATTGGGACACGCGCCTGCTCCTCATAATCGTGGCCCTCGTTTGGCTCATGTTTCTTGTCGAGCTCTTCAGTTCGAACCGCAACCCGCTGACCAACATTGCGTTGACTATACTCGGGTGTGTATATGTCGGGATGCCGTTCGCCTTATTCAACCTGCTTGCGTTCAAGAACGGAGCCTATGACTTTTGGCCGATAATGGGCATCTTCGTCCTGGTGTGGGTGAACGACACCGGCGCGTACTTGTGCGGCGTGACCATGGGCCGTCATAAACTCTACGAGCGGATATCGCCGAAAAAGACGATAGAGGGTTTTGTTGGCGGAGTGTTGCTGACGGTCGCCGTGGGCTTCACGTCATACGCCTGCCTGGGCGACTGCTTCTTCCATGCGGGCTTGGGATTCACCCTGCTGACGACGGCGATAGTGGCTGTCATAGGCACATGCGGCGACTTGGTGGAGTCGATGTTCAAAAGATCGGTGAACGTGAAAGACTCCGGTCGTATATTGCCGGGCCATGGCGGCATACTTGACCGCTTCGACGCGGTGATGTTCGCAGCCCCGATAGTAAGCCTACTATATTATTTCTTCATATAACAAGTTTCTGAAAATGCTATTACATAAGGAAGGCAAAGCGACCGTCATAACATCACTGCTGCTGTTCTTCGTCGTCAACGGATTGGCGTGGGGCTTCCTGCCGCACCTTGTGGCGCAGGCAGTCATGGTGGTGACCCTCGTGCCTTTGTGCATGGCCATCAACTTTTACCGCCGCCCCGCCCGCAAAAAGGTGAAGATGGAGGGTGCCATAGTGGCCCCTTGCGATGGCAAGGTTGTGACGATAGAGGAGACTTACGAGCCCGAGGTCCTCAAGACCCAGGTTCTCCAGGTGTCAATATTCATGTCGCCGTTCAACGTCCACATCAACTGGTTTCCCGTAGGCGGCTCGGTTGAGTATTACCGCCATCACGACGGCAACAAGAGCGCGGCCTACCTGCCCAAATCGTCGACAGAGAACGAGCGGTCGAGCATAGTGATAAAGACTCGTGGCGGGCAGAAGGTACTGGTGAGGCAAGTTGCGGGCGCCATGGCCCGGCGCGTGGTGACGTATGCGAAAGAAGGTGGCATTGTAGAGCAGTCAGAAGAGATGGGCTTCATAAAACTTGGCTCGAGGGTGGATCTTTACCTCCCGATAGGCACTCAGATTGACGTGAAGCTGAAAGACGAGACGACAGGCAGTCAAACCGTCCTGGGGTGGCTGAAGTGACGGCCTCGCGCCACGCCAGGTTAGAATAAAGAGAGAAAAAGCCCGTCTTTTGTAAAACAAAGGAGGGGCTTTTTCGGGCATTATAAACAACAAGAAAAACTGTGATTGCACGGTGAAAACAAGAGGTAGCTACTTTGAGCTGATAGATCAGACTTA
>SFOL01000068.1 GCA_004552385.1 Bacteroidales bacterium
TATGAGTTCCTTGCAGAATCTTCTGTCGCGATAGTCCAACTGGCTTTTATACGTATCATGCTTAACAAGATTATCTAATCATTTCAAAACAGCTTCTAATATCCCATCGCAGATCTTGTCGTAATCCTTACTTACGAAATTAACTTAAATTTACATCATTATTTGCGACTATTCCTTGCTATTGCGAAATCTAACTCATACCTTTGTCGCATAGATTTGAAAGCGAATCACAATAAGGATTATTCCGTTGTGAAAACATTTAAGTCGGGCCTCCTTCGGTTGGCTCGGCTTTTTTTGTCTAAATGGTCCGCTTGTTTTGGATCCGCCTTTTCACAACTCTTGTTGTGAATGTTTTTCGGTGTTCCGCCGTGCCCTCGTTTCTTTTAGCCTCCTCAATCCCCATTTATATGCCGCCAGTATTCTAATACCGTTTCCCCACTTTACGCACCCTTGCCCGCCTGCCCGTTTCAACTCGGTCGGATCGCTGTCTCTTGTCAAGTCTGTTTTCCTCATTAAGGTGAAAATCATAAAAAGCGGCGCACGGAGTTTTACTCCATGCGCCGCGCAGATTAGTCAAAAAGCCACCGCGGAGGCGGTGGCTTAATTGTTAGGCGGAGCAATGCGCAAAGTCGTTTGCCGTGCCTTGCGCTGCCGTCCGAGGATGTTTATTTGTCACTTCCTCTTCCTTTTCCTCTTTTTGTCATTCTTGCCGCCGTTCTTGTGGCTCTTGCGGCGGTCCAACACGCTCTTGGGTGGCACGCCGCCGGAGTCCTTGCGCCCGCGCCCGTGGCCCGACTTACCCTTGAATCCGCCCAATGCGGCCTTCTTGCCGTTCTTGCCGCTTGCCGCGCCCGCCAGCGCCATCTTGCGCTGCTGCTCCAGGATGTTGCCGCCGGCCGCTAATATCTTCTGGTTCTGCCTCTCTATGTCGGTCAGCGGGCTGCCTGCCAAGGCCATGTCTATCTGCTTCTTCTCCAGGTTGGCGTTGGCGATGCGGACGCGGATGCTGTCGCCCAGCTGGAACTTCTTGCCTGTGTTCCTGCCCACCACGCAATAGTTGTCCTCGTCAAAGACGTACTGGTCGTCGTCCATGTCGTGCAGGCTTATCATGCCCTCGCACATGTTCTCGACAATCTCGGCGTATATGCCCCACTCGGTCACGCCGGATATGCGGGCGTCAAACTCCTCGCCCAGGCGGTCCAGGAGGAACTCGCACTGCTTATATTTTATCGAGTCGCGCTCCGCCTCGGCCGCCATCACCTCTTGCGCCGAGCAGTGCTCGCACATCTCCTCATACTTGTCCTTGTTGGCGCTCTTGCCGCCGTTCAGGTACGAGAATAGCAGGCGGTGGACCATCATGTCCGGATATCGGCGTATGGGGCTGGTGAAGTGCGTGTAGAATGGGAACGCCAGGCCGTAGTGACCTATGTTTGTCGTGGTGTACTTGGCTTTAGCCATGGTGCGCAGGGCCAGCACCTCCACGAGGTTCTGCTCGCCCTTGCCGTGGCACTCGGCCAAGACCCTGTTCACGGCGTTGCTTATCTGCTCATCTTTCTGGGGCATGGCCTCGTAGCCGAAGCGGCGTATGAAAGCCGCGAACTTTGAGTAGCGCTCCTCGCTCGGCTGGTCGTGCACGCGGTAAACGAAGGTCTTGGGCGTACGCTTGCGCCCCGTCTCGTTAAACTCGTCTTTGCCCACGAACTCCGCCACGCGCTTGTTGGCCATGAGCATGAACTCCTCCACCAGCATGTTGCTCTCCTTGGCCTCTTTGAAGTAGACCGAGAGGGGCTTGCCGTTCTCGTCTATCTCAAAGCGCGGCTCCACGCGCTCGAAGCTGATGGCTCCGGCCTCGAAGCGGCGTTTGCGCATCTTCTGAGCCAGCTCGTTCAGCTTCAGCACCTCGGTCTTATAGTCATTGGGGTCGTCGCCGGGGTTCACGCCCTCTATCAGGGCCTGGGCCTCCTCATAGGTGAAGCGCCGGTTGCTGCGGATAACCGTCTTGGCTATCTTGGACTTCACTATCTCGGCCTCGTCGTTCATCTCGGCTATCACCGAGAATGTCAGCTTCTCCTCGTCTGGGCGCAGCGAGCACAGGAAGTTCGACAGCCTCTCGGGCAGCATGGGCACCACGCGGTCCACCAGGTAGACCGATGTGGCGCGGTTGTAACCCTCGTCGTCTATTATGGTGCCGGGCGTCACGTAGTGCGTCACGTCGGCTATGTGGACGCCCACCTCCCAGTTGCCGTTCTCCAGCTGGCGTATTGAGAGGGCGTCGTCAAAATCCTTGGCGTCTTTGGGGTCGATGGTGAAGGTGACCACTTCGCGCATGTCTATGCGCTTTGCCACCTCCTCGGGCGTTATGCCGGGGGCTATCTTCTCGGCCTCGGCGGCCACGTCTTCAGGATATGAGTATGGCAGGCCGTACTCGGCCAGTATGGCGTGCATCTCGGCCTGGTTGTCGCCCACGTTGCCCAGCACGGCCACTATCTCGCCCTCGGGGCTGCGGCCAGCCTCGGGCCACTTGGTTATCTTCGCTATGGCTTTCTGGCCATTCTCGCCGCCGCCCAGCTTGTCGTGGGGGATGTATATGTCGCGCCCGCCGGTCTGGCGGGGGTTGCACACCAGGAATGACGCTTTATCCGTTATGTCAAGAATGCCGACGAACGTCTCGCGCTTGCGCTCAGTCACGTTCACTATCTTGCCCTCGGGCTGACGGCCGGGTTTGCGGCGGAACACGTCCACCTCCACCTTGTCGCCGTGCATGGCTGTGCCTATGTTTGTGCGGTCTACGAATATGTCTTGCGGCTCCGCCTCCTTGTCGTCCGGGACCACGTAGGCTGAGCCCGACGAGGTCATGTCGACTGTGCCGGTCACGGTGTCGGAGCCCACGCCCTCGCCGCGCATGGCGAACTTGCCCGGCTGAGCCGTCTCCACCAGCTCATGGCTCTGCGCCATCGAGTAGAGCATGTCTTGAACTTTCTCCCGGTCCTGCTTGCTCTTATACCCTATGCCCTCTGTCACTTCCTTATAGTTGAAGGAGTGTGACATGTTATCGTGGAAAAATTTTAATATCTTGTCTTTCAGGGCGTTCTCTTTCTGCTCGTCAGACTGTTTCCTCTTCGCCATATTATAAGTCAATTCTATATCAATGTAAATGTAACGATTTTTTTCTATTCCCCGCCGTTAAGAAATCGTTTCGTCTTATATTTGAGCTTATTAAGTATCAGGGGCTGCGGCCTTTGGCTAATGCGTATCTCTAATGAAGTTTTCTCTTATTGCGGCTTCGGCCGCCGTGGCTTCGCTTATGGCTTGCCAGCCTGCCCCACGCGGGGCGGGCGACCCTTTCGCCGGCAAGACTTTCTCTGTGCTCGGCGATTCTTACTCCACGTTTATGGGGACTATGAGCCCCGACACCAACTACGTCTGGTATGACACCGCCCAGGTCCGCCGAGGCGGAACGGATGTCGACGCCGCCGCGCAGATGTGGTGGAGCCTCCTGGCCGACAGCCTCGGCATGAAGATGGTCCAGAATAACTCGTTCTCAGGCTCTACCATCGGCTACCACGGATATGATGATGACAAAGACGGGCAACCTGACGACTTCTCCGACCGCGCCTTCATAACGCGCATGACGAACCTCGTCCCCTCCGACTTCATCTTCGTCTTCGGCGGGACTAACGACAGCTGGTCGGGAGCGCCCGCCGGCTCTTACGGGGTCGAGGCCGCCGATAGCCTCTTCTCTTTCAGGCCCGCCATGCGCAAGCTACTCTGCGGGCTCAAAGACCTGCACCCCGAGGCCAAAGTCTACGTGATCATTAACAGCGAGCTGCGCAGCGAGATCGCGGGCAGCGAGCAGGCTCTTGCCGACGAGTGCGGAGTGCCATACGTCGTGCTGTATGACGTCGACAAGCACTGGGGGCACCCCACGCGCGCAGGGCAGAAAGCCATTGCCGAGCAGGTGGCGCGCGCCTTGATCCGCACCGAGGCGCGGTAGGCCTTATGGCTCCACGCTCGCACGCATAGCGAACGGCGAGCGATCAAAGTTGCATTTTGCGCTTATCTCCGCGCTCTTGGCGGCATCGAAATGAATGGTCATTTCGATGCCGCTTATCCAATCTGCGAACAGCAGGCGGAGGTTTAGTGTCTTGCGCCCCGTCCATCCGTAAGATCCGGCCACGACGAACGACCGCGTGAACCCCGAGTACGCTCCGCGTGTGAAGCCTTTGGGGTGGGGTGGGAAGGTGGTCGGCACTTGGCCGCGCGTCCAGCCTCCGTTGGCCAACTCTATCGGCACGATTCGCGAGAGCGAGTCGATCACGGTGGCGGTGAGCGTCTTGCCGTTCGGGCTCAAGGTTATGCTTTGCCAGCCTAAGCGGTTGGCGGGCAGGCGCAGAGTAATGGCCGATCCGTCTGTGAGTATGGCTGAGCTGGAACGGCCGGGTGCTGTCCGGGTCGTGTAGCCCGCATGCCTTGCGACGAGTCTTTCGCTTTTGCGCGTCTTGGGCAGTGGACCGTCCGACAGGGAGGGGACGACGATCCTGAAGAGCATTCTCTGCTCCCTGTTGCCCGGCGCGGCGGACGTTATGCACTGTGTAATGACGCACACCATGTCCTCGTCCGGCATCACGATGATGAATTGCCCGTAAGCCCCGTCGGCCCTCATCGTGTTCGGGTGGGCGCAACTCCACATCTGCAGGCCGTAGCCTTTTTCCGCCACGTGGACGCTCATCATGTTTCTCACCCAACTCTCCGTCAGCACCCTACGGCCTTCAAATAAGCCACCATTCAGCAGGCATTGCCCGAATTTGGCCATGCTCTCGGCCGTCAGGTAAAGCCCCCATCCGCCGCACGAGACTCCCTCGGGGCTGCTCTCCCACACGGCCTCCCTTATGCCGAGTGGCTCAAAAAGGCGGGGGCGCAGGTACTCCGCCAGCGGCACGCCCGCCACTCGGCTTATGATGGCAGAGAGCAGATAGGTGTCCATTGAATCGTACGCAAACAGGCTGCCGGGATCGGCCGTCTGCCTGCGCTTCAGGCATTCGCCGACCCACGCATCGCAGTGCGCCCTCACGCTGTCGGTCGGGACGAAGCCCGATCGCATCGTCAGCAGGTCATATACCGTCAGGTCGGCCAGCCGGGGCGGGATGTCGTCGGGTAGCTCGCCAGGGAAGAATGCCGCCACGCGATCCGTCAGGCGCAGCCTGTTCTCTTCCACGGCCATGCCGACTGCCGCCGCGGCAAACGTCTTGGAGCACGAGAAGAGGGTGTGGCCGTCTTCCGCACGGAAAGGCGACGGGTGCGCCTCGCCAATCACCGCGCCATGACGGAGCAGCATCACGTGGTGCAGCTCGGCGTCGGGCGTCGACATCACGGAGTCCAGAAAGGCCGCAACCGTCTCTGATGGCACGCCCTGGGCCTCGGGAGACGTCCGGCGCAACCGCGCATCTTGAGCGGCGGATGCCGTGGCTATGGCCGTGGAGACGGCGATGAGCAGCGCGTGGCGGAGTCTCTTTGCACATTTTGCTAAGTGATGGGAACCGTCCATAGGCGGATTTGGCATAACTTTGTGGCTATAATAATAAGAACCGAAATCTCATTTTTTCTTTGCCGTGAAAACACGCCTTGAGCGCATAATGGACACGACCGACGCCCACTACATTGACTGTGAGCGTCTCTATCTTGAGGCCTTCCCGCCCGACGAGAGGCGGTCTGCCGAAGAGGAACGGCGACTTACGGACACCGAGCCACACTTCCATCCGCACGCCATTTTGCATGACGGCCACCTCTGCGGGCTCGCCAACACGTGGCATCTTGCGGGCGTAAGGTATATCGAGCATCTTGCCATATCGCCGTCGCAAAGGGCCCACGGCATAGCGTCCGACGTGCTCACCATACTCAAGGGGCAGGGAGACCCCATAATTCTCGAGGTCGAGCCGCCCGACACCGATGAGGCCCGGCGCCGGATTGCGTTCTATGAGAGGAACGGTTTCAGAATGCTCAGGGTTGACTATGAGCAACCGTATGAGGATGAGGCGGGAGAAACCGAGAACCTCAAGATGAACCTTATGGTCTGGGGCGATATCGACAACCTGGCCGAGGTGATAAAAGAAATCCAGAGCGTATAGGCCGCTTCGTGTGTCCTGTGCGCGCAGGCTCCCTCGTCTTCTCTTGGTGGTGGGGGCCGCGCTAACCCATCCGGCCGCGGTAGTCTTCGTAGGTGAAGGTGCGCACCACCCTCAGCCCGCCGTGCTCGGGGTCGAAGATGGCTATAGAGGGGTGGGATACCCCGTTGAACATGGTGGTCTTCACTGTCGTGTAGTGAATCATGTCTTCAAATATTATCGTGTCGCCGACGTGCAGAGGGGCGTCAAACGACCAACTCCCGACGTAGTCGCCCGAGAGGCACGAGTTGCCACCCATCCTGTAGGTGGGCAGGCCTTCCACGGGGTCGAAGTGGGCGCCGCGTATCGCAGGCTTATACGGCATCTCGAGGCAGTCCGGCATATGGCAGGCGAACGACACGTTGAGCATCGCCGTCTTGATTCCGCTGTTCTCCACGATGTCCTCGACCGTCGATAGCAGGAAACCTGTCTGCCATGCGAACGCCGAGCCGGGCTCCAAGATCACCTGCAGGTGCGGGTGGCGCGAGCGGAACGCCTTGATGGCGCCTATCAGGCGATCCGTGTCATAACCCTGGCGGGTCATCAGGTGGCCGCCGCCAAAGTTCACCCATTTCACGTGTTTCAAGTAGCAGCCGAAGCGGCTCTCGAAGGCGGCTATCATGTTCTCGCTCTGCTCCGCCGAGCTCTCGCACAGGGCGTGGCAGTGCAACCCCTCCACAATGCTCGGCAATGACGCGGGCAGGTCGCAAGCCCTCACGCCGAGACGCGAACCGGCCACGCAGGGGTTGTAAAGGTCGGTGTCCACTTGAGCCAGCTCTGGGTTTACGCGCAGACCCACCGACACAGGGTGGTCGGCCGCCATCACGTTGGGCGTGAAGCGCTCCACCTGAGCCAGCGAGTTGAACGTTATGTGCTTGCTGCACTGCAATATCTGGTCAATCTCCTTGTGAGAGTACACAGGCGCGTAGGTGTATGCGGGGCTGCCAAGCTCCTCGGCTGCCAAACGCGCTTCGCACAACGAGCTCGCCGTCGCGCTGTCGAACTGCTCGCGTATTATGGGGAACGCGTCCCAAAGTGCGAATGCCTTGAACGCCAATATTATTTTCGCGCCGCTCTCGTCTTGCACGTGGCGTATCAGGCGCAGGTTGGCGCGCAGCTTCTTAGCCTCGAGAACGTAGCACGGGCTGGGCACTTGCGAGAGGTCTATCTCTTTTTGCATTTTTCTTTCCGGGTTGTCTGTGTGTTTTTTTTTGGGGGGGGGAGGGGCTATCCCGTCGTGCGTATGAACTCCGACGGCGTCAGCCCCGTCTCTTTCTTAAAGAAGCGCACGAAGTGCTGCGGATATTGAAATCCGAGTGAGAGGGCGGTCTCTTTCACCGTCGCGTCGGGGGCGAGCATCCTGCTCTTGGCGATGGCGAGAACTTTGCGGTTTATCAGCTCCTTGGGCCCGATGCCCGTCTCGCGCTTCACCATGTCGCCAAAGTAGTTTGGGGTCAGGCATATCTTGTCGGCGAAGTAGCTAACCGTGGGCAGGCCGTTTTCCTCTGGCTTGCCGTCTTTGAAGTATTCGTCCAGGAGGTCCTCGAATCTCGACACCGCATTGCGGTTCAGTTCGGAGCGCGAGGCGAATTGCCGCTCGTAGAAACGCAGGCAGTAGTTCAGCAGAACCTCTACGTGGCTGACAATAAGACGGCGCGACACTTTGTCCATTGGCCTTCGGAGCTCGTCTTTTATCATCTCCATGCAGCAGAGTATGGCCTCGCGCTCTTCCGACGACGGGTGCAGGGCCTCGTTGCTTGAGTAAGAGAAGAAGCCGAAGTCTGACATCTGCTTCTCAAGCTGAGTGCCGGCGATCAGCTCGGGGGAGAAGAGCAGCCCCACGCAGCTCGGCGCCATGCCTGGAACCGGGCGGCTCGTGATGGTCTGGTTGGGTCCTGTGCACACTATAGTCCCTTCGTCATAGTCATACTCTGTGCGGCCATAGCTCAAGTAGCAACCCTTGTTCTGCTTCACGAAGATGGAGTAGAAACCCAAGTTCACTGTCCGCTCCTCGGGCGGGTACGGGTGGATTCCCGTCTTCACCACGTCCGCCTGGGGAAACACAGGTTTGGGGTAGCCAAAGAAGTCATTGTATTGCTCTATGGTCGGCAGCTCTCTTATTTCCATATAAGTGGTTGACGTCTTTTCTTCACCATGTGGTGCCTGCTTGCGCCGCAGGCTACACGCCGTGGATTGTGCGCCGCGGCGAAGAGCGCGGCGCCATGCGGGCCTACTGCCTCGTCATGCTCGCCGCGCTCTTCGCAAATATAATAAAAAACGTCGCCTATAATATCTGGAACTTGACCCCGACGTCAAGGTGGAACAAGTCCCAGAAACCTATGTAGCTGTTGTCAAAGCCGCTTAAGACGTAGGGGTCGGTTGTAGAGAGGTCATAGTAGAGGCCCACGGCGCGCCACCTGCGCCTCTTGTCGCGGCTCACGTTGAACGTCCATTGTTGGCCGAATGCCGCCACGATGTGGAACTTTGTCGAGAAGAAGTAGTACCCGTCCGGGTAACGCTCCGGGTTGCGGGTCCAAAATTCGTGGCCTATTATGGCGTTAAGGCCAAGCGAGGCCCTCAGAGGGTGAAAATCGAAGGACGACTGCCCGATCTGGATGCGCCACGGCCTGATGTTCTCGCGCAGGGTGAAGGTGAGCTTCGCCCTGTTGCTCTCCAGCCTCGGCAGAAAGCCTACCAGGAAGTCGGTCTCCCACCTGCGGCTCTTGCCATAGTCCCAACCTATGCCTGCCGACAGCATGCCTATGCTGCCCGCAAACTGTATCTTCGTGTAGCGGGGGATGAGCCGCGAGTGCAGCTCCTGATATTTCTCCAGGCGGATGTCATACCTTGTGACACCGTCGGGCAGCGAGTCGCGACGCAGCACCGTTGATGCCGTCGCGTTCGACGTGGCGCATGTGAGTGCCGCCACCATCAGTGCCTTAGAAAGTAACGACCTCATACGTGTACCCGTCTTTTTGTATGTCGAAAATGAGATAGGCGCGGTCATTGACGCACGTCGTGCTGTGGTATATCACACCATCGTCAAACAGGTCATCGTGTGTGATGCGGTGTGTGTGGCCCGAGACGGAGAACATGAAACCCGGCATGCGTTTTATCACCTCGTGAAAAAAGCGCGCTATGTTGTTGTTGAACTCGTCGTCAAACGGGCGGCAGTGCTGCACTATTATTGTGCGGTCGCACTCCTCCGGAAATGAGTCCATCTCGGAATACAGGAAGTTCAGGTCGGGCACCGGGCGGGAATAGTCAAATTCCAGAGCGTTGGAGTTTATGCAAATGAAGCGCACGTCGCCCGCAGTGAATGCATAATTGAGATCGCCCCACACGCGGCTGTAGGTCTGCTTGCCTGTGCCAAGGCAGTCGTGGTTGCCTATTACGGCGGTGTAAGGGACGTTCAGATCCGAGAGAATGTCGCGCTGCCAAAGAAACTCCTTGTTGACGCCGAAGTCCGTCAAGTCGCCGGCGTGGATGATGAAGTCGATGTCCGTGCGGCTGTTCAGTTCGCGCACCAGGTCCTCCGTGTCGTCATACCATCGCTGGGTGTCTGATATCAAGGCGAAGCGGAATGATTTCCGACCTTTCGTCAGAGTCTCTATGCGCTCCGCGTTTGTACTGTTTATGAAAGTCTCGCCGCTAATGTCCACGCAATAAGGGTGGTAGTCGAACCAATCGCAGGCCGACAGCATGGGCAGCGCGCATAAGGCGATTAGTGGCGCCAGCCCGGTGTGATTAGTCTTCAAAATGTGTGTGTGTTTGAGTATGATGCCGCGAATGTAGCTTTTATTTCTTTTCCTGTC
>SFOL01000010.1 GCA_004552385.1 Bacteroidales bacterium
CATTGCGAAGGTGTACTTTTTACCTTTATAGGTGGTGTTCAGAAGCCAGACGGGCATGAGCGCATATTTGGATTTTCCGTTTGCAAGCCGTATGCTCTTGCCCTGATTTGTCACGGTCGAATATCCGGTGACGGTCTTGGCAAAGCAGTCAATGGTGCTGGCAGTGATGCGCTCGTTGGCTCTTGCTATACTGTCATCGGACGATACGTCGTACTTGTCGGCGAGATAGCCGGAGAGATATGCGGTCTGGAAATCCACGGCTTCGCTCAGATCGAACGGCTCGATGGATTCGGTGATATCGTCGGCGATCTTGGTGGAACCGTCCACCGGGATATTATCAAATGCAATGCTGCCGGAGCGTTTTATGGAATAGTAGCTCGTTTCCGTATAGTTGTAGCTGGAGTCGCTCCAGGTGCGCACACGGGTCGCCCTATAAAGAAGGCTTGCGTCCACATCGGCATCGTAGAGCCAGAATGGGACGTAAACGCCCTTGATCTCATCGATATGGTTCTGCCGGGCAAAGAGCTTCGGAAGCAGGGACTTTCCCTTGATATGATTGCGGTATGCTTCCATTGCTGCTTCCTTGTTGAGCTTGAAGGGAATAATGCAGTCCGGAAGCAGCTGCCCTGCGAACTGATGCATGAGAACCACGGGATTTCCGCAGAATGGGCAGGCGGTCGCCGCAAGACTGTCGTCGCCGATTATCTCGCCGCCGCAGGATTCACATACATAGCTGTGCATTCCCTCGGCTGCTTCGCCGCTCCACTCCGCAGTATCCGGAGTCTGCCAGCTCAGATCGTCATGATCCATATCGGCAAGGTCTGCGTCCAGCGCCTTGAGAACGTCCATATCGTATTCCGAATCGCAATATGGACACTTCATCTTTTGAAGCTCGCTGCTGAACTCCAGCGCACCGCCGCAGGCCGGACATTTGTATTCTTGTATACTTGCCAATTAATTTATCTCCTTAATATATTGATGCCGTCAGTCGATTCTGCGAAGCTTAAACGTCATTAAAATGATGCTGCCGTCCTCATCAACAGTCAGTTCAAGCCATGGATCTGCCTCTTCGCCAAGAATCTCTCCGGTGATTCCGGAATTGTAGTAAACCTTTCCGTTCTCCCTCTTGAGCTCCTGGACCTGATACATACAGCGGTCATCGGTGATGAGGGCGCCTTCTTTTTTGGCCTGCTCGATCTCCTCATCGCTGACATCCGGAGAAATGCGGATCAGTGTTCGCATCTCGTTTTCGTCAAAGACGAAAAACATATTCAGACACTCGAGCATATCCTCGTCATCGGTGTTCGGATCGATCTTCTTCCAGTTACTGCCGTCGGGCTGAGTCTCAAAAGACATGACCGCATCGATTCTCCACTTTCCATTAATATCCATAATTTGCCTCCTGAAAAAGAGTTGATCAATAATGGGGGTATCGGCCCGCCGAAGGGCATACAAGGCGCGATCGACGGGCTGTGCACCATTCCTATTCGCGTCCGCAAGGACACGGCGCGGCAAAGGCATTGTCAGTTGCTGCGTTTTGTTCCGCAGTCGGGGCAGAAATTGCCGGTGACCGTCTTGCCGCAGTTGGGGCAGATCCAGTCTGCCGCAGGCTTTTTCGTGCCGCAGTTGGGGCAGAAGTTCCCGGTTACAGCCTGGCCGCACTGGGTGCAGGTCCAGCCTGAAGCCGGAGCGGGCTTCCTGGTGCCGCATTCCTGGCAGAAATTACCGATAACGGACTTTCCGCATGTGGGACAGGTCCAGCCGCCTGCCTGGGGCTGCTGCTGAGTCTGCTGCATCTGAGCCTGCTGTTGCTGCTGCGCACCCATATTATAGAGGTTCTGTGCAGCGCCGAAGCCGCCCTGTCCGCCCATGCCGACCATGCCCATGCCCATAAAGCCTGTCATTGCGCCGGCGGAGTTGCCTGCTGCGGTCTGCATTGCGTCCGCAGTTGCGTTAGTCATTCTGCCTGCCATCATAAACGGGTTGGAACCGACGCTTGCAGCATCCTCCATCTCGTTTATCTTCTTCATATCATCATCGGTAAGAGTGATCGGATTGAGTGCGATCTTGCCGACGGAAATACCCCTGTTCTCTATCCATTCCTGCCTCAGGGCATCGTTCATGGCTGTTTTCAGCTCGTTGGCCTTTGCAGGTATCTGTGCAGGACGGAGCTCCTGTTCGGCAAGTGCGCCGAGAGCCGGCTGAAGTGCGTCAACGAACTCGACCTTCAGCTGACCGTCGATCTGGTCCCTTGTGAACTCATAATCTACGTTTCCGCAAAGCCTTGTATAGAACTTTATGGGATCGGAGATGACATAGGTATATACGCCGTTGCAGCGGATCTGAACGGTTCTGCTCATATTGATGCGCTTGTTGACGACCTCGAAAATGATGGGGTTCGCTGTGCCGAACTTGTTGTCCAAAATTTCCTTGGTGTTGAAATAGTAAACGCGCTGATCCTTGGCAGCCTCACCGCCGTAGGTGAAACGCTTGCCAAGCTCTTTGAAGGTGGCCTTGATGCTGTCGCCGAGCTTTCCGGTGAAGATGCTGGGCTCAAGGTCGGTACGGTAGGTGAATTCGCCGGGTTCTGCGCAGAATTCAACTATCTTGCCGTTTTCAACGATTATCATTGCCTGACCGTCCGCAACGGCGACGCCGGAACCGTTAGAAATGACATTGTCACTGGCCTTGGTGTTGGAGGATCTGCCGCTTACGCGCTTCTCACCCTTTCTCATCAGCACATTGTTGGGAAGCGATTCACAATAGAAAAATTCCTTCCACTGATCGGCTAGGGTGCCGCCGAGAGCACCGATTCCTGCTTTAATAAGTCCCATGTTTTGCTCCTTTCAAGTTTATAATACTTGTTTTGATCGTATTTATCTACCGGCGGAACGCATCGGCTCTCCGCAGATAATGCTTAGAGCGTGTCGAGCAGTGCGGACAGATAGCTTGCGCTCGTCGAACAGTAAACGAATTGGTCGATAAGCTGCGCCTTCTTTGCGTCGCAGACCCTCTTGGCAAGTTCCGGTTCGCTGCGTTCGTCCGTCATGATTACGATCTTGCAGTCCGGAAGCGAGGCTTTCATCTCGTTTCGGATAGCAAGCCTTTCCTCCAACGTCCAGCAGCTGAATGGAGCGACCTCCATCAAAAGTATGTTGGCTGCGAAGGCGCGGCAGCTTCTGACGAGCTCGCAGGGCTCATCGACCGCCAGCACATGAAAATCCCCGTTATTTTTAAGCGCAAGCTCAACCGCCTCGCTAAAGATAAAATTACGAAAATTTATCACTATCCTTTGCACTGTCTCACCGCCGTAACTTGATTTTAGCACGATTCTATCATATGTACAATATTATACAGGGCATTTTTGCAAAATGCCCCCTCTTTTTGGAGGGTTAAAGCTTTATCCTGACGGTATTTATCAGAATTGGGCAGCTTTGCCGAAGAAATGAACCGCCTGCAGCTGCCGCTATGGCGAAAGATGGGGAGCGTTCCGCCGATTGCCCGAAGCGTGTGCGGACTGCGTAGCTTCCGATGACCATTCCGGGGCATACGCCGCATGAATCCGCTTGCCAAGCTGCGGATTATGCCATATAATCAGGCTAACATTTCATCGGAGGTAAGGTATGCCAAGCTGGACTGCTGAACAGGAAAGAGCTATAACCGAGAAAGGGAATCTGCTGGTATCCGCCGCTGCCGGAGCAGGCAAGACGGCGGTCATGACGGAGCGCATAGCCCGGCTCATCGCTCAGGGCACGAGCGTCCGTGAGCTTCTGGTCGTGACGTTCACCAACGCCGCTGCTGCCGAGATGAAGCAGCGCATTGAGCAGCGGCTTACGGAGCTTGCGGATATGGAAAGGGACGAGACCGTCCGGCTGCGGCTTTACGATGCGGCGTCCGATATCGGAAGCGCAAGCATCTCCACCATTCACAGCTTCTGCGGCGATGTGCTCAGGCATAATCCGCACCTTGTGGGGCTGGATCCGAGCTTCCGAACGGCGGACGAGGCGGAGGCGGCGCTCATGCGTGCCGAAGCCATGGACAGCGTGATAGAAAATGCGTACGCAAGGGCGGAAAAGCAGGATGAAGGCTTCAGACGCCTTTCAGATAGGCTGGGCGGCGATGAAATGCTGTCCGACAGCATCGGAAGGCTCTACCGCTTTATAATCGCAAGGCCGGATCCCATGGGCTGGCTCGACGGAGCGGCGAATGCGTACGGAGAGGGCTTTGATGACTATTCCGCTCTTGCGTGCAGGGAGCTTGTCGGGGAAGCGCATCGGGCGATAAAAGCCATGAAGGGCGAGGCCGAAAGGCTGCGTCATGAGCTGCGCGGATACGGAGATATGTTCGTCCGCTATTTTGAGACCATGGACAGGGATTCTGCGGATCTTACGATGCTTGAGAAGCTGAACGATTATGACGGTTATTGCTATGCCCTGAAGGAGTTTTCGTTCAGTCCGCTGCCGCGCAGCCCCAAGGGCTCCACGACTCCCCCACTCGTCGATGGATACAGAAAGGGACTGAAAAAGCAGATGGCGAAGCTTCAAAAGAGCTTTTCCATGAGCCTTGATGAAGAAAAAGCAATTGCCAGGCAGCTCAGCCCAAGCGTTACCGTCCTTTGCGAGCTTGTTAAGGACTTCATGAAGGAGTATTCGCGGCTGAAGCAGGAGGCGGCTGTAATAGATTTTGACGATATGCAGCAGCTGTGCTATGAAGCACTGAAAAATGAGGATGCGGCAGAGGAATACAGGAAAAGATTCAAGTACATCTTCGTAGACGAATACCAGGACACCAGCGGAGTGCAGGATGCGATAATCGCTGCTGTATCGCGCGGAGACAACCTTTTCATGGTAGGCGATGTCAAGCAGAGCATTTACAGATTCAGACAGGCCGAGCCGGAGAATTTTCTGCGAAAATACAATACCTATGACGGCACGATGGGCACAAGGATAGACCTCAACGCCAATTTCAGGAGCAAGACTTCGGTGCTTAACGCAACCAACAGGCTGTTCTCGCTCATAATGCTCGGCGATGTGGGCGAAATAGACTATTCGGACAACAATGCACTCATTTGCGGCGTCAGTGCAGGCAGCGGAAGCGTGGAGCTTGCGCTGATCTCGCTCGAGAGCGGAACGGATACGGCAGCCCGGGATGATGCCGCCGATACCGAGGATATGGCCGCCGATGACGGCGATGAATCGGAGGACTTAGAGGGCGCGGAGGCGGAGGCGCTGTATGCCGTGGAGCGGATACGCGAGTTTATCGCCGAGGGCAGCATCTTTGACAAGAGCCTGGGCCGTGAGAGAAAGCCCGTCTATTCCGACTTTGCGGTGCTGATGAGAAAGACCGCCGGAGCCGCACTGACATGGGTCAATACGCTGACACGCTGCGGCATACCGTGCACGGCGGAGCTTGGGGACGGCTATTTTGATGCGATAGAGGTGCAGGTTTTCATTAATCTGCTGCGAATAATCGATAACCGCCGCCAAGACATTCCGATGATGAGCGTTATGCGCTCCCCTATCTGCGCCTTCACGAGTGAAGAGATCGTGTACCTCAAGACCGAATACGAGGGCGAGGCACTTCTTGACAGGCTGATGCTTGCCGCCGGGGATACGGAAAGCTCCTGCGGCAGGAAAGCAGGGAAGCTGCTTGCGGATATCGACAACTGGCGTGAATATGTCCGCAGCAGCGGTGTCGAAGCGTTGGTGGGCAGGCTGCTTAACGAAACCGACTATTACAGCTTCGTTGGCATACTCCCGGGCGGTGCGGTACGGCAGGCGAACCTTGAAAAGCTCATAGAAAGAGCGGGATTTTACGAGAGTAGCTCCGCCGGAGGGCTGCACGGATTCATAATGTTTTTGGACGGTATGCGCGACAACACTTCCGTCGGTGCGATGCAGACCCCTGCCGTAGATGCTGTAAGGATCATGAGCATTCACAAGAGCAAGGGCCTTGAATTTCCGGTCGTTTTCATCGCTGGACTTTCCGCACAGTTCAGCCGCCGCGACGGACAGGCCGCCGTCATTACGGACGGAGAATTGGGCATAGGCATTCGCCCCCGAGGGCTTGGCCCAAACGGCAGGGAGCCGCTGCTCCGCCGTGCTGCCGCTGCCAAGGCCGCATCAAAGCTGAACGCAGAGGAGATGCGTATACTCTATGTGGGCATGACGAGGGCGAAGGAAAAGCTGTTTATGGTCGGAGCAAACAAGCGAATGCGCAAATGTATACTTGAGTGGGCAAGCCCGATGAGCGCACAGCGCATATCGAATGCGCATTGCTTCCTCGATTGGCTGCTGGGAGCCTACTGTCCGCTTGGCCTTAACCTTGAGACCGCCGCAAACGGAGCAGAAATTAATATAGGAAGCGATACCATGACGATAAGGTTCATGCAGTCGGATACGCTTTCCTATGGCGGCCTTGCCGCAGACGGCATCAGCGAACGCGGATACAGGGCATGGACGGAAAAAGCGAGGGCGGCGGATACAAAGAGCTTCTCTGAACTGGTCAATTTTGACTATCCGTTCGGCACCGATACCGCTGCGCCTGCCAAGCGAAGCGTTACCGACTTCTTAGTTACGGATTACGAATACAGCCCTGCCGTGCCTGCGTTCATGCAGGGGGAACGGAAGCTCTCATCTGCGGAGCGCGGAACGGCAGCGCATAGCCTTATCATGAACCTGCCGCTGACGATCCACGACAGGAGCTCCGTGGAAAGGACCGTTTCGGAGCTGGCTTCCGCCGGCAAGCTGTCCGAATCGGAGGCAGAAAGCATCTATATAAAAGGAATATTGAACCTGACGGACTCGGAGCTTTGGCGGCGCATCATACGGTCGCCAAGGGTCGAAAGGGAGCTTGAATTTACTCTGCTTGACGATGGCGGAGGCCTTGTGCAGGGCATGATAGACTGCTGCTTTGTTGAGGAAGGCGGCTGGGTGGTGGTCGATTATAAGACCACTGCCGTTCATGCGGACAAAGCCGGCTGCGAAGCTCAGGACGGCGTTATAGCGGACGCCGGCCGCGCAGTCGCAGAAGGCTACGCACCGCAGCTTGACGCCTATGCAGCTGCGCTTAACGCCATAAGCGGCTTGCCTGTGAGGGAAAAATGGGTGTATCTGCTGGGAACGGGAAGAGCATACAGGCTCGATTGATCGGCGTCGGGTGATACCGTGCCGGAGCCCGGGATAAAATGGTATATGGTATTTTATGAATATGGAGCTGCCATAAGCTTGACATAAAGCCGAATTAAATCTATAATAAAAGGGAATGCCCTCGTCATACGAATCATAAGCCGTTCATAGGACATAGCTCTGCCGCACGATCGGCAGGAACAAGCAGGCATATTATTATAGAAATGGAGGAAAAATGTCTGTGTTTTTTAGTAATGCAGTTTTCATAACTAATTCATTACCGTGGAACATTGTAATCGTGATCGCGCTTGTCGCCGTCGCCGCCGTCGTTGGCGCACTCGTGGCACACACTCACGATGTAAAGAATGCAGAATCAAAGGTCTCCCAAGCCGAGCAGACGGTAAGAACCATGATCGAAGACGCGATAAAGAAAGCCGAAACGATCAAAAAGGAAACCATCATTGAGGCAAGGGAAGAAGCATTAAGGCTGAAAACAGAACAGGAACGTGAAGAAAAAGAACGCAGGAGCGAGCTTCAGCGCAGCGAAAGAAGATTGCAGCAGCGCGAAGAATCCCTGGACAAGAAGCAGGATTCGCTCGAACAGCGTGAACAGGCACTGGCAAAGCGAGTCAAGGCGGCAGAAGCCAAGGAGGCTTCCATAGACGCACTGTATGAACAGCAGCGTGCCGAGCTTGAACGCATCGCAGGAATGACCCCGGAGGAGGCAAGAAAGGTCGTTTTGAGCGAAGCCGAGGTCGAGGCAAGGCGCGACGCCGCTATCATGATCCGCGACATCGAAAACAAAGCGAAGGCCGAGGGCGACAGGCGTGCAGTCAACATCATCTCGATGGCGATACAGCGCTGCGCATCGGATCATGTTGCGGAGGCTACCGTATCCGTGGTGCAGCTGCCCAATGACGAGATGAAGGGCCGCATCATCGGCAGAGAGGGCAGGAATATCCGCACTCTCGAGACCGTGACCGGGGTCAACCTCATCATCGACGATACCCCCGAGGCGGTCATCCTTTCAAGCTTTGATCCCGTTCGCCGCGAGATCGCAAGGATAGCGCTTGAAAAGCTCATTCTTGACGGTCGAATCCATCCTGCAAGGATAGAGGAGATGGTCGAAAAGGCCCGCAAGGAGGTCGAAAACCAGATCCGTGAAGCGGGCGAACAGGCCGTATTTGAAGCAGGCGTTCATGGGCTTCATCATGAGCTCGTCAAGATACTGGGCAGGCTCCGCTATCGCACCAGCTACGGTCAGAACGTGCTTCAGCACTCAATCGAAGTTTCGCAGCTTGCAGGACTCATGGCTGCGGAGCTTGGCGTAAATGTGCAGCTCGCAAAGCGCGCAGGTCTTCTCCACGATATCGGTAAGGCCGTTGACCATGAGGTCGAGGGAACTCACACTCAGATCGGCGCAGATCTTGCCAAGAAGTACCGCGAGAACAATCAGGTCATCCACTGTATCCTCGCCCATCACAACGATATCGAGCCCAACACCGTTGAGGCCGTACTCGTTCAGGCGGCGGACGCAATATCCGCAGCGCGTCCCGGCGCAAGGCGTGAAAGCCTTGAAAACTACATCAAGCGCCTTGAAAAACTGGAGGAGATCGCCAACTCCTTCGAAGGCGTCGACAAGAGCTTTGCCATCCAGGCAGGACGTGAGGTCCGC
Organism: Bacteroidales bacterium; assembly: GCA_004552385.1. Taxonomy (GTDB): domain Bacteria; phylum Bacteroidota; class Bacteroidia; order Bacteroidales; family Marinilabiliaceae; genus W3P20-009. The sequence goes on from SFOL01000010.1 coordinate 8,803, forward strand.
ATCATGGTCAGCTCCGATACCGTATCCGATGCGGATATCGTTGTCATCGCAAGGCAGGTCGCCAAGCGCATCGAGGCCGAGCTTGAATATCCCGGACAGATCAAGGTCAGCGTCATAAGGGAGAGCAGGGCAACCGAATACGCTAAATAAAATCAGGAATCTTTTTTCACCGCTGCCGTCGGGTCCGCCCGGCGGCAGTTCTTTCATCCAAAGGCCCATGGGCATGTGTCCGCGTCTGCGTGCCGGCAGGAGAGGAAGATTATGCGCCAAGAGTGGCTTGGCAGTGAAAAAGCCGGGCTCACGGACAAAAATGGAGGAATGCTCCAAAAAATTGATCGTGTTTCCAAAAAACGGGAACGACATGTAAATATATTCAAAAAACCAATGATTTATTCAAAAAATCCGCTTGACAGACGCAAAAGCTGATGATAGAATAGGTCTGTTCGCACCAAGGGGGTAAATTGCGCTTGCCCAAGACTCAATCTCTGCCCGTCATGCTGACAAAGTTTGCGAACACGACCCTGCGAGAGGTTGCCGGTCGCCAATCCGGGTAATTCACGCAGGAGGCTCGACATGGATCGAGCGCCCACGTTTGAGATTCGACCCAAATCTTGTGCGTGGAAGGGGCTGTACGCCCCGCCTAAGTATTCTTTATGAGAACGCACGGCAGAGTGTACAATCCTGTAATCGAGTGCGGCGATAACCGCACGATACTGAAAAGGAGATAAAAATGGCAAACTATCGCATCCGCATTAAGCTCAAGGCATATGAGCACAATCTCATCGACCAGAGCGCAGAGAAGATCGTCGAAACCGCAAGACGTACGGGCGCAAGGGTTTCGGGTCCCATCCCCCTCCCCACCGAGAAGGAGATCGTCACCATCCTTCGTTCGCCCCATGTCAATAAGGACTCAAGAGAACAGTTCGAGATTCGCACTCATAAGCGTCTCATCGACATCCTTCAGCCCTCGGCTAAGACCGTTGACGCACTGATGAAGCTCGACCTTCCCGCAGGCGTCGACATCGAGATCAAGCTGTGATTTCGGAGGTAAAGAAATGAAAAAAGCTATATTGGGCAAAAAAGTAGGCATGACCCAGCTCTTCCGTGAGGACGGCACCATGATCCCCGTCACCGTGGTTCTTGCAGGTCCCTGCCCCGTAACCCAGATCAAGACCATCGACCGCGACGGCTACAAGGCTGTTCAGATGGCATTCCAGCCCGTGCGTGAGAAGCTCATCACCAGGCCTCAGATGGGACACCTTCGCAAGGCAGGCGTCGAAGCTCACAAGTACGTCAAGGAATTTAAGTTGGATGATTGCGATTCGTTCGCAATCGGCGATGTTATCAAGGCTGATACCTTTGAGGCAGGCGAGCGTGTAGACGTCACCGGCACCAGCAAGGGCAAGGGCTTTGCAGGCAACATCAAGAGGTGGAATCAGTCTCGTGGCCGCAAGACCCACGGTTCTCATTCCTACCGTGTAGCAGGTTCCATGGGCGCTTGCACCTACCCCGGCGAGGTCTTCAAGACCAAGCACCTCCCCGGCCATATGGGTCACGAGCGTGTAACCGTTCAGAATCTCGAAGTCGTCCGTGCCGATGCAGAGCGCAACCTGCTCCTCATCAAGGGCGCTATCCCCGGTGCAAACGGCGGTCTCGTACTCGTCCGCAGCACGGTTAAATAAGAGGAGGAACCACAATGCCTACTGTTAACGTATTAAACACTCAGGGCAGCATCGTTGGCGAAATCGAGCTTTCCGAAGAGATCTTCGGCGCAGAAATCAACGTTCCCGCAATGCACGCCTACGTTACCGCCTATAACGCAAATCAGCGTCAGGGCACTCAGAGCGCAAAGACCCGTGCGGAAGTTTCCGGCGGCGGCAAAAAGCCGTGGCGTCAGAAGGGCACCGGCCGCGCTCGTCAGGGTTCTACCCGTTCCCCCCAGTGGACTCACGGCGGCGTAGTATTCGCTCCCAAGCCCCGCGATTATCGCATGAGCCTCAACAAGAAGCTCAAGAGGGTCGCTCTCAAGTCCGCTCTCTCCTCCAAGGTCGCTTCCGATAAGCTCGTCGTTCTCGACGCTCTCGAGCTTTCCGCTGCAAAGACCAAGGAAATGGTTAAGGTTCTTGCCAACCTGAAGCTCACCAACGCTCTCATCGTGCTTCCCGAGAATGACGATACCGTCATCCGCGCCGCACGCAACATCCCCGGCGTCGCTTCCACCACCGTAGGAACCCTTAACACCTATGAAGTTCTTAAGTACAACGCTGTCGTCATCACCAAGGCAGCGGTTGAAAAGGTCGAGGAGGTCTACGCATAATGAACGCTTATGACATTATCATCCGCCCCGTACTCACCGAAAAGAGCTACGAAGCTATCCAGAACAAGACCTATGTCTTCATCGTTGCCAAGGGCGCAGGCAAGACCGAGATCAAGCAGGCGATAGAGACCATCTTCCCCGGCGTCAAGGTCGAGTCCGTCAATACCGTGACCCGCATCGGCAAGGTCAAGAGGCAGGGCCGTTTTGAAGGCCGCCGCCCCACCGTCAAGAAGGCATACATCACCCTCACCAAGGACTCCAAGACCATCGATGCGTTCGATAGTCTTGCCCAGTAAGGAGGAACACTAAATGGCTATCAGAAAGATTAAGCCCAACACTCCGGGTCAGCGTTTTATGACCGTCTCCACCTACGAGGAGATCACCTGCACCACCCCTGAGCGTTCCCTCATGGAGCCCCTCAAGAGCAACGCAGGACGCAACAACCACGGCAGGATCACCGTTCGCCATCGCGGCGGCGGCGCAAAGCGTCAGTATCGTATCGTGGACTTCAAGCGCAATAAGGACGGTATCCCCGCAAAGGTCGCTACCATCGAATACGATCCCAACCGCAGCGCAAACATCGCTCTTCTGCACTATGCTGACGGCGAAAAGCGCTACATCATCGCTCCCTTCGGTCTGAAGGTCGGCGAGACCGTTGTCTCCGGCGAAAACGCGGACATCAAGGTCGGCAATGCGCTTCCCATCAGGAACATCCCCGTCGGTACTATGGTACACTGCATCGAGCTGCTTCCCGGCAAGGGCGCACAGCTCGTTCGCTCCGCAGGCAATGCGGCGCAGCTCCTCGCTAAGGAGAACAAGTACGCTCAGGTACGTCTCCCCAGCGGCGAAGTCCGTCTCATTCCCCTCGGCTGCAAAGCTACTATCGGTCAGGTCGGCAATATCGATTCCGTAAACATCAAGCTCGGTAAAGCAGGCCGCACCCGTCACATGGGCTTCCGTCCCACCGTTCGCGGTTCCGTCATGAACCCCAACGATCACCCCCACGGAGGCGGTGAAGGTAAGTCGCCCATCGGTCGTCCCGGTCCTGTTACCCCCTGGGGTAAGCCCGCTCTCGGATACAAGACCAGAAAGACCAAGAATATCAATGATAAGTACATCGTCCGCCGCAGGGACGGTAAGTGATCTAAGAAGGGAGAATTGAAACAATGAGTAGGTCAGTTAAAAAGGGCCCGTTTGTCAGCGAAAGGCTGCTTGCCAGGATCATTGAGATGAACAACACCGGCAAGAAGTCCGTAGTAAAGACTTGGTCCAGAGCATCAACCATTTTCCCCGACATGATCGGTCACACCATCGCAGTTCACGACGGCCGCAAGCATGTCCCCGTCTACATCACTGAGGACATGGTCGGTCATAAGCTCGGCGAGTTCGCTCCCACTCGTACTTTCCGTGGCCACAAGGGCTCCGAGAAAGCAACACGCGGTAAGTAAGGAGGGTATTGTAAAATGGCAACCAGATCCAAAGAAAAGGCAGCATTCCGCAGGGAAAACGCCGACAGGCGTCCCCATGCGACCGCTAAGTACATCCGCATCAGCCCCCGCAAGGTGAAGATCGTTATCGACCTCATCAGGGGCAAGAGCGTTGACGAAGCAGAAGCCATCCTCATGTATACCCCCAAGGCAGCAAGCGAGCCCACCCTCAAGCTTCTGAGGAGCGCAATCGCAAACGCCGAGAACAACCTCGAGATGGACAGGAAAACCCTTTACGTCGCCGAGATCTACGCCAACCAGGGTCCCACCCTCAGGCGTTACAGGGCCGGCAGCAGGGGCAGCGCTAACAGGATCCGTAAGCGCACCAGCCACATCGGCATCGTCCTTGATCAGAAGGCTGAATAATTAGGAGGGAATTGGAATTATGGGACAGAAAGTTAATCCGAATGGCTATCGCGTTGGCGTTATCAGGGATTGGAATACCCGTTGGTACGCAAACAAGAGGGACTTCTCCAACTTCCTCGTTGAGGATAAGAAGATCAGGGATTTCCTGAAGAACAAGTATTATGAAGCCGGTATTGCATTCATCAGCATCGAGCGCGCAGAGGGAAGGGCAACCGTCAGCATCCACACCGCGCGTCCCGGTATGCTTATCGGCAAGGGCGGCGTAGGCGTTGAGACCATCAGGGCCGAAGTTGCCAAGCTCATCGGCAGGCCCGTCAATGTCAACATCATTGAGGTCCGCAACCCCGATGCAAACGCCCAGCTCGTTGCTGAGAACATAGCGGCTCAGCTCGAAAAGAGGACTTCCTTCCGCCGCGCCATGAAGCAGGCTATCAGCCGTGCCATGAAGGCAAACGCAAAGGGTATCAAGGTCAAGTGCAGCGGCCGTCTCGGCGGCGCTGAGATCGCAAGAAGCGAGGATTACAACGAAGGCTCCACTCCCCTTCAGACCATCCGTGCGGACATCGAATACGGCTTCGCAGAGGCAAAGACCGCATACGGCCGCATCGGCGTAAAGGTTTGGATCTACAAGGGCGAGGTCCTCGGCCGTAATCGTGCAAAGAAAGCGTAAGGAGGATAACAACCATGTTAATGCCTAAGAGAGTTAAACGCCGCAGGGTCCATCGTGGCCGCATGAAGGGCACGGCACAGCGCGGCAACGTCATAGCATACGGCGAATATGGTCTCGCAGCACTGGAGCCCGCTTGGGTCACCAGCAACCAGATCGAGGCAGCTCGTGTCGCAATGACTCGTTACATGAAGCGTAACGGTAAGGTTTGGGTTGATATCTTCCCCGACAAGCCTGTTACCGAAAAGCCTGCCGAGACCCGAATGGGTTCCGGTAAAGGTTCCCCCGAGTATTGGGTAGCGGTCGTAAAGCCCGGCAGGATCCTCTTTGAGATCGCCGATGTTGACGAAGCTACCGCAAGGGAGGCACTTCGCCTTGCAATGCACAAGCTTCCGCTTAAGTGCAAGTTTGTCAAGAAACCCGTAGAAAACGTGGAGGGCTAAGCTGATATGAATAAGAAAGAATTTGAGAAGCTCAGGCAGCTTACCATCGAGGAGCTCATTGCCAAGGAGCAGGAGCTCAAGGCACTGGCCAAGAGTTCCGACATAAAAGGGTACTTTAAATTCATGGCCGCCGGCGATGACAAAAAGTCGGCCGCCGCGCTCTCGAGCGCAAGCTACGCCGAGTACCAGACGCTTAAGAAGGTGGTGGAGTCCGCCTCTTTCGCCGCCAAGGCGAAGGTCAAGGACTCCGAAGAGGCCAAGACTCTCGCTCGCTACAAGCAGCTGAGCAAAGACTCTATGGTTAAGAGCGCCATCAAATATGCGAAGTCTTCTGCCTACGCCAACTTCAAGAAGGTGGCTGGTTCTGACAGGCTCAAGAAATATGAGGCCCTCTCCGAATACGTCAAGACCGACGCTTTCATAGCAAAAAAGAAAGACCTCGAGAACAAGAACCGCTTCAAGCAGAGCGCCGAGGCCGCACAGCTGGCCAACCTTGAGGCCCTCGAGAAGAACAAAGACCTAAAGTGGTTCTTCGCCCAGCAAAAGGCCGGCACGTTCGTGGATGCCGAAAAGTGGCAGCTCACGTTCTCTGACGAGTTCAAGGGCTCTAAGATTGACGACTCCAAGTGGACGCTCGGCTACCTTTGGGGAGCAAAGACCATGGGAATGGTCTACTCGCTTGCCGATGAGAGGCAAAAGTTCGAGGCCGCCAACGCCAAGGTCTCCGGCGGGCTTGACATACAGACCCGACCCGCGAAGGTCAACGGCAAGGTGTGGAATCCCGAGGCGTTCGGTTTCGTAGACAAGCAGCTCGAGGCCACATCGGCACTCATCAACACCGGCTCGGCTTTCCGCCAGAAGTTCGGTAAGTTCGATTTCAAGGTCAAGGCTTCCGGGGTCAAGGCTCCCGTCGTGGCCTGCATTTGGCTGAGCTCTGATAAGAATGAGGAGATCAGCGTCGCCACGTTCGGCAAGGCAGCTAAGGGGCTTACTGTCGGAGTGGCGCAGAAGCTCTCCACAGTCGCGGACGTCAAGGTTGACACGGATTACTTCATCTACTCTCTTGAGTGGACCGCAAAGAAGCTCACTTGGCGCGTGAACGGCGTCGAGGTCTACTCCACGACCGCGGGGGTGCCTCAAGAGGAGATGTACATCGGCCTGAGCTCTCACGTCATAGGAGACGGGGCGGTCGGCAGTGCCGACCTTATGGTTGATTGGGTGAAAGTATACGCCGAGAAGTAACCGCGGCATCCGATAACGCGGATATTTTATCCCAAACGCTCTGCGACATCAACTCGCGGGGCGTTTTTTGTAGAAAGTCTTTCCTAAAACACAACATTGGCAATGGATAAACGTGTCGACACGCTAACCGATGCGCAGCTAAAATGGTCCACACCGGTCGACGTCGGCAGAAGCCGAGTCCGGGTCTCTTTCCATAATCCGTTGCTCATGCTCGGCAGCTGCTTCGCAGACAACATTGGCGGACGCATGAGGACTGTCGGTTTTGACGCGCTTGTCAATCCGCTCGGGACAATGTATAACCCGCTCTCTATCCTTGACACGCTCAGGCGCATAGACTCGGCCACGCCGTTCACGCGTGCCGACTGCGTGCCTGTAGGTGCCGGCGACGGGCGCGTATGCTCTTTTTACCATCACACTCGCCATGCGCGCCCCACGCCCGAGGAGTTCCTGGCCGATGCCAATGCCGGGCTCGCCTCGGCTCATGAACATTGGGCGCGCTGCGAGACGCTTATTGTGACACTTGGCACAGCCTGGTGCTTCCGCCATAACGGCTTGGGCAGGGTGGTGGGCAACTGCCTTAAGCATGTGGCGGGAGAGTTCACGCGCTTCCGCATGGCTCCGGCTGATTGTGCCGACGCTTTGCGCCAGATTGTTGATATCGCAGGCCCGCGCGGCGTCATATTCACAGTCAGCCCCATTCGTCATAAGGCCGATGGCGCTCACGGCAATCAGCTCAGCAAATCGACGCTCCTCCTGGCCGTCGACGACGCTTTGGGTTCACGTCCGTCGGCTCGCGCCGATTATTTCCCCGCCTATGAGATATTGATGGACGAGCTGCGCGACTATCGGTTTTATGCCGACGACATGGCTCACCCGTCATCCATGGCCGAGGATTATGTATACCGTCGTTTTATGGATTTCGCCTTGCCTCCCGTTGACCGCCCCGCGCTTCAGGATGGCGAGCGGCAGGCGAGGAGAATGGCGCACGTCAAGATGTCGTAGGCCGCGTCCGCACTCTCGCTGTGTCTTCCTCTTGGTGCAAAATTCTCTGATTTGATAATCAAAATCACTTATCTTAGCCAATGATATGAAACGTCCGTCGCTAACGCCGCCGCCGGCGGAGCCCGTCATGCTACATGCGTGTTGCGCCCCTTGCTCGTCGGCCATTGTGGAGTGGATGCTGCACCATGGCATACGCCCCACCATATATTTTTACAATCCCAACATAACGCCCTACGCGGAATACGCCATCCGTCGCGACGAGAGCCGCAGGCATGCCGAGGCACTCGGGCTCAGGTGGGAGGAGGGTCCGTATGACCATGAGGAGTGGCTACAGGCTGTCAGGGGGCTTGAGGCTGAGCCGGAGCGCGGTGCCCGTTGCCTTAAGTGTTTTGAGTATCGGCTGCTGCGCGCGGCCGAGGTGGCCTCGGATGAGGGGTTCGGATGCCTTACCACCACGCTGGCCTCGTCGCGGTGGAAAAGCCAGTCACAGCTCGACCAGGCGGGAGAACATGCCGAGAGCGAAACGGGGCTCGCCTTTTGGCATCAGAATTGGCGCAAAGACGGGCTCAGCGAGAGGAGGGCGGTTTTGCTCCGGGAGTTCGCTTTCTATAATCAGCAATATTGCGGCTGCGAGTTCAGCCGCCGTCAGACATCCGACCCTGAGGAATAAGTGTGTGGCCTATGGAAGACAACAAGAAATGGACTGTCATTGAGACAGAATACGTAATGCGCAACACTTGGCTCACTGTCAGGCGCGACCACATTCGCCAACCTTCGGGCGTCGAGATTAAGGACTATTGGGTGCTTGAGTACCCAGAGTGGGTCAACGTCATCGCCATCACGACCGACGGGCGGATGGTCATGGAGCGCCAATATCGCCACGCCATGGGACGAACCGCGTTCGAGATTTGCGCAGGATGCGCGGAGCCTGGCGAGGATCCGCTCGCCGCGGCGAAACGCGAGTTGAGAGAGGAGACTGGCTACACAGGGGGCGAATGGCGCAAGATTATGACCATATCGCCAAACGGCACATCCATGACCAACATGACCCACTGCTTTGTCGCATTGGGCGTGGTGGAGGGGCGGAGTCAGCCCGAGGTCACTGAAGATATTGACGTTATGCTGATGACCCCCGACGAGGTGCTCGGGCTGCTTGGCAAAGGCGAAATAGTTCAGGCCACTATGGCTGCCCCGCTTTGGAGGTTCTTTTTCGAGCGAAAAGTGTGACATATTTGCCATGCCGTCCGCTATTAAGAACGAATAAATATCTATATTTGTGTTGCGGCATCTTAATGCCGGCCCCCTCACAGTGTATAACGTATTACAAACAAGAATCGAATAGATGGAAGACAAGGAACTGCTTAAACAGGTCGAGGCTAAGGCTCAAGCCTGGCTCGACGGCAAATACGATGATAAGACAAAGGACGAGGTTCGCGCAATGCTCGCCAACCCCGACAAGAGTGCGCTTATTGACGCTTTCTACAAAGATCTCGAGTTCGGAACGGGAGGACTCCGCGGCAAGATGGGCGTAGGCTGCAACCGTATGAACATCTACACCGTGGGAAGCGCCACACAGGGTCTCGCCAATTATCTCAACCAGGCTTTCAAGGGGCAGAAGATCAGTGTTGTAGTCGGACACGACTGCCGCAACAACAGCCGACTCTTCGCCGAGACCGTGGCAAACATATTCTCGGCAAACGGCATCAAGGCGTACCTCTTTGACGACCTGCGCCCGACCCCCGAGATGAGTTTCGCAATTCGCGAACTCGGTTGCCAGAGCGGCGTCATCATCACGGCAAGCCACAACCCCAAGATCTACAACGGCTACAAGGCATACTGGAATGACGGCGCGCAGATCATCGCGCCGCACGACAAAAACATCATCGACGAGGTCGGCAAAATCACGAGCGTCGACCAGATCAAGTTCCAGGGCAACCCCGAGCTCATTGAGATCATAGGTGAGGAGATTGACGCCAAGTATATCGCCAACATCAAAGGATGCGTACTCGACCAGGCCCTCATCGAGCGTCAAAAGGACCTTAAGATTGTCTACACCCCGATCCACGGAACGGGCCGACACATCGTCCCTCGCACCCTCGCGGCCATCGGTTTCACCAACGTGAACCATGTTGCCCCGCAGGACGTCGTTACTGGCGACTTCCCGACAGTCTCCTCTCCGAACCCCGAGGAGCCGGCTGCCATGGCAATGGCCATCAAGAAGGGCGAGGAGATCGACGCCGACATAGTCATGGCCTCTGACCCCGATGCCGACCGCATCGGAGTCGTCGTCAAGAACGACGAGGGCAAGTTCATCATCCTCAATGGCAACCAGACTTGCCTCATCCTCACCTGGTTCCTCCTCAACCAGTGGAAAGAGAGCGGCAAGATCGACGGCAAGCAGTTCGTAGTCAAGACCATCGTGACCACCGAGGTCATTCGCAAGATGGCCGAGAAGTACGGCGTGGGCTTCTATGACGTCTACACCGGCTTCAAGTGGATTGCGGACAAGATACGCGAGCAAGAGGGCAAGACAAAATACATCGGCGGCGGCGAGGAGAGCTTCGGCTTCCTGCCATACGACGCCGTGAGGGATAAGGATGCGCCTGCTTCCATCGCACTCATGGCGCAAATAGCCGCATGGGCTAAGGACAAGGGCATCAAGCTCTACGACCTCCTTAAGCAGATCTACGCCGAGTTCGGCTTCAGCAAGGAGAAGATGATCTACATTGTCCGCGAGGGTAAGGCCGGTGCCGACGAGATCGTCGCTCTCATGAAGGGCTACCGCGAGAACCCGCCAGCCACTATGGGCGGCTCGAAGGTTGTCATTGTCAAGGACTATCAGAACCTGACGGAGAAGAATCTCGTAACCGGCGAGGTCAAGCCGCTCGACATGCCCGCCAAGAGCAACGTCCTCCAATATTTCACGGAAGACGGCTCCAAGGTCTCTGTGCGCCCCTCTGGCACCGAGCCTAAGATCAAGTTCTACTTCGAGGTCAAGACGCCCATGAACGGCGTCTCCGAGTGGGACAAGGCTAATGCCGAGGCCGACAAGAAGATTGAGCAGGCCGCCAAGGATATGAAGGCCATGTAAGAATCAAGACGCGTGCGCGCCACAATATCCTTTGTGAGCGCGCACGTCAGTAACATGACAGCCGCCCGAGGACTTGTCTCCTCGGGCGGCTGTCTTTTTTTGCGGCCGCCTTGCGTCATTACACTATGTCAAGCCCGGCAATGATGATACAAACAGCCCCCAGGCCGTCATGCTTATGACGTTTGGGAGTAAGGGGAGCCCCACTCTGGCGATATGCCGCATGGTGGGGCGATTGGAGGCGAGGCTATACCCCCTCGCCTGGCTATTTGCCCGACGAGAGGAAATAAACCGCCAGAATGAGCAGGCAGAAGCCTATTACGTGATTTGTGCCGAACTGCTCTGTGCGGAAAACGGCGAGAGTGAAGACAGTGAAGACTGTTAGCGAGATGACCTCCTGTATCACTTTTAGCTGGACGAGTGTGAACGGGCCGCCGTTGCCAATGTAGCCTATCCTGTTGGCTGGCACCTGGCAGCAGTAGTCCATCAGGGCTATGCCCCAGCTTATCAGGATTATGGCCACGAGCGGAAGCCCGGCTCCCCACTTTGTCTGAGATAGTTTAAGATGGCCGTACCACGCCATTGTCATGAAACTGTTTGATACAATGAGCAGCAGGATTGTCCAAAATGCTTTCATTTTTTCTGCTAAATATGATAAGAGACCCGCGACTACGGCGCTTTGCTCCGTAATGCGCGGGTCTCCGCTTTTTATTGTCTATAAGATTTGCGGGCAGGTGATGTCTCCGCCCGCAAAACCCCTGTTAGTACGATATGGCGAAGAGAACCCTCTGGTGGCTCGGTTTGCCCGTCAGGATGCACTTGCCTTCCTCTTGCGGGTTGTCAAACGGGATGCAACGGATGGTTGCCTTCGTCTCCTCCTTTATGCGCACCTCGGTCTCCGTCGTGCCGTCCCAGTGTGCGAGGACGAAACCGCCCTTGTTCTTGAGGACTTCTTTGAACTCGTCATACGTGTCGACCTTGGTAATGTGCGAGTTCCTGTAGTCGAGAGCCTTCTTGTAGATGTTCTTCTGCATCTCGTCAAGCAGGTCGGCCAGCTTGTCCTCAATGCCGTCAAGGCTCAGCTGGAACTTCTCCATCGTGTCGCGGCGGTGCACCTCGCCCTCGTTCTTCTCGAGGTCGCGCGGGCCGAGAGCTATGCGGATCGGGAAGCCCTTGAGCTCATACTCAGCGAACTTCCAGCCCGGCTTCTTCTTGTCGTTGTCGTCGTAGAGCACAGAGATGCCTTTAGCCTTTAGCTTGGCCACAATCTCGTTGGCTTTGGCCGTTATGGCCGCGCGCTCCTCTTCCTTCTTATACACAGGCACTATGACCACCTGCGTCGGGGCGAGCTTCGGAGGCAAGACGAGACCGTTGTCGTCAGAGTGCGCCATGATGAGCGCGCCCATGAGTCGCGTCGAAACACCCCAAGACGTGGCCCAGACGTAGTCGCTCTTGCCCTCGCGGTTCATGAACGTCACGTCGAAAGCCTTGGCGAAGTTCTGACCCAGGAAGTGGCTCGTGCCGCTCTGCAGGGCCTTGCCGTCTTGCATGAGGGCCTCTATCGTATACGTGTTAAGTGCGCCGGCGAATCGCTCGTTGGCGGTCTTCACGCCCTTTATCACAGGCACTGCCATCCAGTTCTCGACGAAGTCGGCGTAGACGCGCAGCATGGTCTGAGCCTCGGTCTCCGCCTCCTCTGACGTCTCGTGGGCTGTGTGCCCCTCCTGCCAAAGGAACTCGGCCGTGCGGAGGAAGAGGCGGGTGCGCATCTCCCAGCGCACCACGTTGGCCCACTGGTTGCACTTGATGGGCAGGTCGCGGTAGCTCTGGATCCAGTTCTTATAGGTGTTCCAGATGATGGTCTCGGAGGTGGGGCGTACTATGAGCTCCTCTTCGAGCTTTGCGTTGGGGTCGACCTCGACGCCCGTGCCCTCCGCGTTGGTGCGGAGGCGATAGTGGGTCACGACGGCGCACTCCTTGGCAAATCCTTTGACGTGGTCGGCCTCGCGGCTGAAGAACGACTTAGGTATGAACAGCGGGAAGTAGGCGTTCACGTGCCCTGTCTCCTTGAACATGTCGTCCAGCGCGCGCTGCATCTTCTCCCATATTGCGTATCCGTAAGGCTTGATGACCATGCAACCGCGCACGGCCGAGGTCTCGGCCAAATCGGCCTTTACGACCAGATCATTGTACCACTGCGAATAGTTCTCTCCGCGTGGTGTCAGTTCCTTTGCCATTTATTATTTATATGCTTGTTTCTAAGAGGTTACTTTTCTCGCAAAGATAGCTAAATTTCAGTTTGCTCGCTTTGTGGCGGATGATTTGAGGGGGTGAAAGGTCGCAATGTTTCATTTCAAAGATTTCTTTGTTAACTTTTTAATCCTAATAGTAAATTTACGTTGCGTAGTTCGTCAAATACCTTATATTTGCGACTTGAAAAAGGCTGGGCATATCGGCGGCGTGGCATAAATATTCGCCAACTCGGCTGCCGGTTTCGCCAAACTATGATAATAATGTACGCATAAAATAAACTTGAAAATATGAACAAGACACAACTGATTGACGCTGTCGCAGAAAAGGCGGAGCTCTCGAAAGGGGATGCACGTAAGGCCGTTGACGCTTTCATTGAGGCTGTCGGTGACGCACTTAAGGATGCTAACGATGGCAAGGTGGCCATCCTCGGTTTTGGCACTTTCAGCGTCAGCGAGCGCGGTGAGCGCATGGGGCGCAACCCGCAGACCAAGCAGGAGATGCTCATCCCTGCCAAGAAGGTCGTCAAGTTCAAGGCTGGCTGCGAGCTCGAGAACAAGCTCTAAAAGTCGCCAGGGTGCGGCACTCAGCCTAACGTAAAAGCCACTTGTCGCGCTCGTTGTGGGCACGGCAGGTGGCTTTTCCGTGTGCCCAGATGGTTCTCATTTCAAAGTTCTTTTTCTATTTCTTCTATCTCCGTTCAAATTGTCAGTTGACGTTTCCCTCCCAAATAAGCAGCAGATGGAAGCCTTTCTCGCGCTTCCTCCCGAGCGAAGAATTGAGTTGCTGCTCCCCTTTGTAAATGATAACAGGGTCGAGACGCTGCGCAATGTGCTTGCCAAACGCACAAGGCGCGTCACCATAGCCCTCGAGAATATCTTTCACAGCCAGAACGCCAGCGCCGTGGTCCGCTCGTGCGAGTGCTTCGGCATCCAGGATCTCACTGTCATTGAGAACTCTAACCCGTTCCTCGCCAGCAACGGAGTGGCGCGGGGCGCTTTCAAGTGGCTGACATACCACAGGTTCGGCTCTGAGGAGTTCAACACGCCAGCCGCATATGCTGACTTGCGCCAGAGGGGCTACACCATCGTGGCCGCCTCTCCACATCCCGGGCACGACATCAGCCTCTATGACATTGATGTCGCCAAAGGCCCGGTGGCTGTAGTCTTCGGCGCCGAGAAGGTGGGATTGTCGCGGTGGGCCATGGATAACGCCGACGTGCGCATGGTCATACCCATGTGCGGCCTTACCGAGAGCCTCAACATTTCGGCAAGTGCGGCCATCACGTTGAGCCACTTGCGCCAGGAGGTCGACAGAAAGCTGACGCCCGAGGAGCGAATGCTGCCCGAGGATGACAGGCGCGAGATATTCTCGCATTGGCTGCTCGCTTCCATCCGCGATGCGCACAATGTGCTAACCAGGATTTTATAAAAACTTCAGAACATCATTTCCTATGAATAAACTAATGCTGTGTTTAACTTCGGCCGCATTGCTCTTCTCGGCATGTGCCGGAGGCGCTGCCGATGATGATAGCGGTGTAGGGCGGGTTACCGTTAGCGGTTCCAGCCTTGCGCAGGGTGACTCGCTTGTGCTCCTGGCCGTCGGGGCGAGCATGGTTTCACCGCTTGACACTGCCGTGTTCGATGGTTCGGAGGCGTCACTCTCGACCAATGTCGGTGATCTTGGCTTGCTGCTTTTTATTGTCAAGATACAGAGCGGCGATTACTCTGACGAAGGGTATCCCGTCATTCTTGAGCCGGGCAAGAACATCAAGATGACGCTGCCATCGGCAAAGGGCGAGGCGGCGAAGTTCGAGAACAGTCGTAGCAACGAGTTGTGGTATGAATGCCAAATCCTTGGGGAATCGACAATGGAGGATATGAGTCCTTACGCCGCCGCGGTGGGCGACCCAAATGAGGACCCTGAGGTGAAGAAGGTGGCGGAGGCCAAACTTGACTCCGCCTATCGGGCGATAATGCAAAATTTCGCCTCAAAGATTATTGATAATGCGCCTTCAGCGTTCAGCGACATACTGCTCGGAATGTACGCCAACTCATTTGATGACTCCACATTGACGAGAATTGTTGACACGCTCGCATCGGCCGATTCCCAGATGCCCAACTTCAAGCTCATAAAGAATGCGCTTGAGTCCAAGTCTAAGACCTCCGAGGGGCAGAAATTCATCGATTTCACAATGATGAGCATAGATGGGAAGTCTGTCAAGCTATCCGACGTCGTCTCGACAAATAAGCTGACGCTGGTTGACTTCTGGGCGTCGTGGTGCGGTCCTTGCCGTGCGGAGATGCCAGCCGTAGTCAGAGCCTATGAGGATTTCAAAGACAAGGGTTTGGCCATAGTCGGTGTGTCGCTTGACCAGGATGCCAAGGCTTGGACTGACGCGGTCAACAAGCTCGGCATGAAATGGATTCAGGTGAGCGATTTGAAGGGGTGGCAGAGCGAGGCTGCGCAGGCTTATTCGGTTGATGCCATTCCGGCATGCGTGCTCATAGATTCTGAGGGCGTGATAGTCGCAAGAAATTTGAGGGGCGACGAGCTGTCTGTCAAGATAGGTGAGCTGCTTAAGTAGGCTTTCCGCTCCACTTTTCTGTTTAAGTCCTTGGGGTGCGCCAGCTCAACGTGGAGTGGTGCGCCCCTTGGAATTTTTTTTGCAAAAGACCGATGCTTAAGAATAACATTGTAATAGCTGATGGCGGGTCCACCAAGTGCAGATGGGCTGTGGTGGAGAGTGGCCGTGTGGCCCGTGTGTTTGAGACTAAGGGCGTGAACCCCATCCAGCTCAGTGCCGACGCCATATCGGACTTGTGGCGACAGGACGCTGACTTTCGCCTTGCGAGCCAGGTCGATACGGTGTTCTATTATGGCGCTGGCTGCATCGGAGGTGAGCCGGATGAGCGGATAACTACGGCCGTCGGTGAGCTCACGGGGTGTGCGGATGTCCGTGTCTTCTCTGACATGCTCGGGGCGGCTCGCGCCCTTTTCGGCTCAAGTCGAGGCGTGGCGTGCATTTTGGGCACAGGTTGCAACTCTTGTCTCTATGACGGGCGCGTCATCGTGAGGAACGTGCGTCCGCTTGGCTACATTTTGGGCGATGAGGGCAGTGGGG
This sequence comes from Bacteroidales bacterium, assembly GCA_004552385.1. GTDB lineage: Bacteria > Bacteroidota > Bacteroidia > Bacteroidales > Marinilabiliaceae > W3P20-009. The sequence continues at coordinate 24,789 of SFOL01000010.1, forward strand.
CGGATATAGGCAAGCACATTGTGGCGGATGCGCTTAAGGGATTGCTGCCCGACGACCTTACACGGCGTTTCTTCGATTTCGCCGAGGCTGACTACCACACTGTCATAAAGCGCATATACGCCGAGCCTCGCGCCAACGCCTATCTCGCCTCTTTCGCCCGTTTCGCCGCGGAGAATATAGAGCGCCCGCAAATTCATGACATAGTGAGCGGACGCTTTGCGGCTTTCTTGAGACGTAACGTCGCCTTATACGCCCGCGGGGCAGGATCTGCTGAGCGGGTGGGATTTGTCGGGGGTGTGGCGGCGCAGTTTGAGCCGATCTTGAGGCGGGTTTGCGCTGACGCGGGGGTCGGCCCTGTGGTCGTGGAGCGCGATCCGCTCATGTCTATGGTGCGATATCATGCGGGCGTATGCTGACGTTCGGGCGGCATCGCGTTTGCCGTCACGGCTCTATGACTGTTCTCTAAGCCCCCGTTACTTTGCCGCGGGGTGGGTGGGACTGAATTTGTACACATGGCACACGTTTCCACAATGGAGTGAAGATTAGTAGAACTTTAACGGTTCTTCCGAGAGAATGTGAGATGCCGCCACAGGACATCGCCGACAAGGTCGGAAGGTCTCGTCAGAGCGTAATGGACCCACTAAGATCCTCAAAAAAATGACGATGCCTCGTCGGGGAAAAGTTCCGGCGAGGCATCGTCTCTTTTTTTGAGGGGGGCGATAATTGAAATGGTCTATCTTGTCACTATGCTGACGTCTTTATCGCCGGGTTTGTACACGAGGCCACTACACTTCTTTGCTGAAGCTTTGTAGGCCTTGAGCTCCATCTTGTCCCACTTGATTTCGGCCGTAGACTGAGCCACCGGCACGTGAGGGATAAGGCTGCCGTCGCGCACAAGGATCACGCACGGAATCTTGCCCGCTTTTATTGTTTGATATCCGCCGTCATAAACCTTGCCCGTCTGGTAGTCAATCCATTTGCCCTTTGGCAGGTAGCACGTTCTTTCTGTGCCGCTCTCCAAGAGCGGGGCCACAAGAATCTGCGAGCCGAACATGTACTCGTCTTCCACGTTCCAAGCCCCGGGGTCGCCAGGGAACTCGATGAAGAGTGCGCGCACCATGGGCAGACCCCTGTTGGAGCAGTCTTTCGCCTGGGCGTATACGTATGGCATGAGCTTGTATTTCATCTCGGCGCAGGCGCGGAACGCGTCGGTGAAGTCCTTGCTTATGAGCCACGGCTCTGTCGGTGGTGCGCCATGGGCGCGGCTGTGTGATGACAGGAAGCCGAACGGGAGCCAACGTCTGTATATTTCTTCGGGCGATGCCGTCACGAAGCCGCCTATGTCGTGGCTCCAGAATGAGAAGCCCGAGAGCCCGAATGACAGGCCGCCGCGCAGGTCGCCAAGCATTCCCGTGTTGGTGGTCGCGGCGTCGCCGCCCCAGTGCAGAGCGTATCGCTGTGAGCCTGCCCATGCCGAGCGCGCCCATATTATGCCCTCGCCAGTCTCTCTGTTTATGACCTCCCACAGTGCTTTGTTATAGCGCAATGGGTACAAGTTGTGCTCGTAGAGGCCGGTCTTGCCGCTATGATACAGTCCGCCAAGAGGAGCCGCTTCGCCAAAGTCGCATTTGATGGTTGCCACGCCCTCGCTCAGCAGGTGGGCTATGTGGCCTTGATACCATTTCACGGCCTCGGGGTTTGAGAAGTCGAGCACAGCGTCCTCATAGGGCATGCCGCCTGCGTCGTTGCGGACGTTAAGTCCTTTCTCTATAATCTCAGAGAAGAGCGCATTCTTGGGTGTGAAGTACGGCAATTGCCAAAGGCATGTGTGGAAATTTTTGTCTTTCAGTGTCTTAAGCATCGCCACGGGGTCGGCGAAGCGATCCTTGCTAAACTCGTAATCGCACTGCCAGTCCACTCCGAACCACCCTGTGTCAAAGTGGATCACGTCAGCCGGGATTTTGTTTGCGCGCAGTTGCTTGGCAATGTCGAGCCCCTCGTCTTGTGTGAAGTAGGATATACGGCTCATCCAAGTGCCGAAGCTCCACAGAGGGAGCATAGGGCTTTTGCCGGTTATGTTCGTGTACTCGTCGAGAATCTCTTTCGGCTCACCAATGAAGAAGAAGAAGTCCATCTTCTCGTCCTTCATGAATATACGGTCGGCGCCTATGTATGAGGCGCCAAAGTCGCACGTCGCGGGGGCGCTTGTATGCATGAAGACGCCATACCCGCGGTTGCTCATGAAGAATGGCACCGGTTTGTACATCTGGTCGGTCTCCGGCCCCTGAGGGTCTGTCACTGTCAGGTGCACTTTCTGTCCAACTTTGTTGAGAGAAGTGAACGATTCGCCACAGCCGAATATTTTTTCGCCTGGAGCCAAAGTGAACACGGGGTTGACCGAGCGCGAATTGTCTTGACCCCTTTTTATGAAGTTGAATGGCAACAACTTCACTTGGCTCGAGTCGTTGTCGGCAATGTGGCGGGTCTGGGTGAGGACTTTGCCGTCTTTGTCTTTTATGACTAACCTCCAGGGGTATTTTTTTATCTCGATCTCGCCGAACTCGCTTTTGTATGATATGGCGTCGGCCGACTCCTTCACGCTCCACCCTGTGTTGTCGCACTTGGGAGCGCTCACGAACATGGGGTCGTCATTGTCGTCCTCTTTCATCTCTACGGGTGTGGTCAGCATCGTGACGCGCACCGTGCGCGGGCTTATCAGTCTGACTTGCAGTTTTAAGGCCGGGTCGTTGTCATACGCCGGGTCGGGAAAGTCCAGCATCTGGAGTTTGACGGGCCATGTGCCGTTGAGGTTGAACGCCTGGCGAGGAGACAGGCGGTAGCGATCCCATTTGACGGTGCCTGTCCCATTCGCGGTGTTAAAGCTGTTTAGGCTGTCCGCGAGGAAATAGGTGTTTGCGAGGTCGGCGAAGTCGGCCGACACATCTATGGCTTGGCTTTGCAAGTTTGGCACGTGGCCGAAACTTTGCGGCTGAGCATATGACACTGCCGCCGCAGCGGTCGCCAAAGCCAAAGTCGTCATGCGTAAGTATGTCATTCTTTCTCGGTTTTTAGCATTGTTCTCTTACCACCAGTTCATGAGCGAGCGCAGGTAGGCCGTCAGCTCTGCCCCCATTTTTTCATGTTGCCATCGGCTCGGATGCCAGTCGGCGCCATATTGCAGCTTGCCGTCTTGGGGTGTGAAGTTGAAGCGGTACACCTCCTTATCTCCCTTTTTAGCGGTCTCTTCCGCCACCTCGTCGAGGGCGTTCTGCGCATCTTGAAGCTCTTTGCCCGAGAGCATAGACCCGCACAGAATCACGATTTTAGCTTTGGCGTTGTGTTTGCGGACGGTTTCTAAGAATTTTTTGTACGCTGCCTTGAAGCGGCGTATGTCATAGTTCTGCGTCGAGAGGTCGTTTGTGCCGAGGTTTATGCAAACCACGTCTGGCGTGAAGCGCGTGAAGTCCCACGTCTCGCTCTTGTCGTCATATAGAGTATACTCGTATTGGCTTGGCATGTTCAGTTCGGGTGTGCCCTCTCTGGGGCCGCCGTAGTTCCTGTACACGCCTATGCCGCTACGGGCCACGATGTGCGTCTGGGCGTTCAGCGCCCTCGTGGCCACCTGGGCGTAGCCGATGTAGTGGTTTTCTGTTTCAAACGAGAAATGCTCGTTCGGGTCGATGCTCTCGCTGCCGTATCCGCACGTTATGCTGTTGCCTATGAATTCGATTTTCCGGCTTGGCGCCTGCGGGGGGGCGAGTAGTGTGCCACCATCGTCAAGAACGAGTCCGCGGAACTCTGGTTTGTACTCGTAGCCCTCTATGCAATACATGGCTCGCAGGGTGTGCCGACCTCTGGGCAGGGCTGTTGCCACTTGCACCAGAGAGTCCTTCTCTCCCATGAACGCTACTTTGAATGGCTCCGAGTCGTCTATCTGGACCATAAAATAGCCCGAACGCGGCTTGCAGTGCATCTTTACGCCCGTCGCGTCGAATGACGCCGTGATGGTTGTGCCGGGGTATGAGAAGCGGTAGCCTGAAGGGTTGGTGGTCACTATGCGCCCGGTGTATGTTATGCCCGGGTCTGATGGCGCCACCTCTACGCCTTGCGCCTTGGTCGTCTGAGTCTGGGCGAGCAAGGGCAGCGCCAAAATGGCGGCTAAGTGTTTAATGTTTGCCATATTGATGTGTAAGAGTCTTAATAAATGCTCCTTGTCAAGTTTGTGATTTACTGGTATTGCAAAGATATGGATAAAAAGGTTGGCTGATGAGGCGTATTTGTTAACAGGATGTGCTGTGTTGGTAATCATCTCTTCATAGTATTTTTTGACTTGGGTGCTTTGCTTACAACCACAGGTAATGCCGACAAAGCCACCGGGGCCGGATACATATAGCATGTATCCGGCCCCGGTGGCCTTATTGTTTGTGGCAACGCCGTTTAAAACTTCTCGTCGTGAACCTGCGCCCAGGGCAGACGGTCGTCAGAGTAGGGACGATGCGTCTCGTCGGGATGTCCGACGGCGATCACGGCAAGAGCCTCCACGCCGTCTGGCACATTCAGCAGTTCCTTTATTATGCCTTGGGCTGTGCGTCCGTCGGCATATCCGCGCCCGCGAAGCTGAACCCACGTTGCGCCCAGGCCCAGGTCGGCCGCTTGGAGGAGCAGGAAACTCGCGGCTATAGAGGCGTCTTCTACCCAAATGTCGGTCTTGGCCGTGTTGCCGAGTACCACAATGGCGAGGGGCGCGCCCGCCACGAAGGCTGCGCCGTGCTCCTTGCTCTTCGACAGGGCTTCTATCTTGGCCTTGTCTTGCACGAAGACGAACTCCCACGACCTACAGTTCTTCGAGGTTGGCGACGACAATGCCGCACGCTTCAGCTGCATCAGAGCATCTGCCGATATGGGTTCCGCCGTGAATTTGCGGCAGCTGCGCCGCTCGGCTATGAGTTGCGAAAGACTATTCATTGTCCGTTTTTTTCTTTTTTAAATAATGACGTATCACGATGAATGCCACAACCGCGGCTATCGCGATGGCGCATACTATCTTAAGCTCATTGTTATATGCCGACACGGTTGCCAGCATCTCCTCCTCCGAAACCACCGAGGCCATAAAATAACCTGCCGCCGCCAATACGCTGTTCCATATCCCCGCTCCTATCGTGGTGAAGAACAGGAACTTGCCAAAATGCATCTTTGCGAGGCCTGCAGGTATCGATATGAGTTGCCGCACGGCCGGGATGAGGCGGCCCACAAAGGTCGATATTGCGCCGTGATTGTCAAAATACCTCTCTGCATTCTCCACCTTATCCCTGTCTATCAGGCATATATGACCCAATTTGCTGTCGGCGAATTTATATACCACCACGCGGCCCAGCGTACGCGACAAGACGTAATTGATCGTGGCTCCCAGGTCCGCGCCCAGTGTCGAGAACAAGACCACGAGGAACACGTTGAGGTCTGCCGACGTCGCCGCTCTGTAGGCGGCGGGGGGGACGACGATCTCGCTCGGGAACGGTATGAATGAGCTCTCTATCGTCATCAGCAGGGTGATGGTCCAATAATTCAGATGGTCCAGACACCATGCTATGAAACTGAAATCCTCCACTTTTTCTTTATTTTGGTTTGTGGCAAAGATATGTCATTAATGCCTAACGATTAACATCCTTATGATTGTTTTTCTCGTTCGGCGTCTTTCCTTCACCATCATCCCATTTCCGAAACACGGATGCCGCCATGGCTCCGGCCACGTTGTGCCAGACGCTGAACACCGCGCCTGGCACCGATGCCATAGGATACATGGCGAAGTGGCTGACTGCCAATGAGCTCGCAAGCCCTGAATTCTGCATGCCAACTTCTACCGACATGGCCACGCACTTACGTCTCGCAAGGCCGAGGACCATGCCCGTGCCGAATCCGAGAGCCATGCCGAGAGTGTTATGCAACATGACGACTGCGACAACCAGCCCGCCCGCCTCATATAGCCTCGTGGCGTTGTTGCTCACAATGACGCCTACGATCACGGCTATGACAACCGATGAGAATGCCGGCATGAAGCCTTGGGCGGAGGCTGTTATGCGGGGGAGGTGACGCTGGCATAGCAGCCCCGCGCATATTGGGGCTATCACCACCCAAAGGATTGATATCAGCATTCCCGCGGCGTCCACGCCCACAAACTCTCCAGCCAACAGCCACGTCAGGGCGGGCGTAAGCAGAGGGGCGGCCACGGTGCTCACTGTCGTCATGCCGACGCTCAGGGCAAGGTCGCCACCCGCAAGGTATGTTATAACGTTAGAGGCCGTGCCGCCCGGGCAGCAGCCCACGAGTATGACGCCGACGGCCAGGTCGGCGGGCAAACAGAAAGCCTTGGTGAGCGCCCATGCCAGGCCCGGCATTATAACAAACTGAGCCAGACAGCCGCATAACACGTCCCTTGGCCTTGTCAAGACTATCTTGAAGTCGTCAACCTTGAGGGACATCCCCATGCCAAACATCACAAGGCCGAGCAAGGGGCTCACTGCCTTCATGCTGATGACGGTAAAACAGCCGGGCGACGCCATCCCCATCGTGGCCGCCAACAGTACCCAAAGTCCCATCCATCGCGAGATGAATGAGCATATTTGTTCTACTTTTCTCATGTCGGCGGCAAAGGTAGGCAATCTCGGAT
>SFOL01000069.1 GCA_004552385.1 Bacteroidales bacterium
GACACGGCGATGCGACAGAAAAAACTTCGGTGACTAAGCGTAACATCTGTTTGTAAGCGAAAAGGTGAAGCCGAGGCCAGAGAAAGAATGATACTCTTCTGACCTCGACGTTGTATTTCTACGGTCGAAATTACAACTTTGTTTTACATTCTTCATACATATTTAGAAGAAACAGAGGCTCCGCATGTATCAATTCATATAAAAAACAGTCTGTCACACAGAATATAAGGGACAAGCGTGCGCAAATTTTGCAGATAGCGACAAAAAATAATATTATTTTATCACGAACGGCAAGAACAGCGCAAACAAAGAAACGGCGACCCGGACACAAACCGAGTCGCCGCCACTTGAGGCAACACTGAAGTGAGCAACAATGCGCCAACCTACATAAAAGAGCTTTTAGTTGCCATAGCAAGTCTCACCATGCTCATAGATATCGAGCCCCTCCTCCTCAACACGAGCTGAGACTCGCAGGCCGAAGATCATGTCGATCGCCTTGAAGATGACGAAGCCCATAAAAGCAGCCCAGCATCCGACCACGACAACGCCAAGCACCTCGGCTCCAAGGAAACCCCACCCGTGGCCGTAGAGCAGACCCTCGGAGGTTGAAAGGAAACCAGTAAGGATAGTTCCGAGCGAGCCACAGACACCGTGGACGGAGCTTGCGCCAACAGGGTCGTCGATATGCAGCTTGCGATCAATAAACTCGACAGCGAAGACCATTACCGCACCGCAGATGAGGCCAATGATAACCGCCCCGGCGTCAGAGACGACATCACAACCTGCAGTGATGCCTACAAGGCCGGCGAGAACGCCGTTGAGAGTGAGCGAGAGCGAGGGCTTGCCATACTTAAACCAGCTGACTACAATGGAAATGAAGCCGCCCGCGCACGCCGCGAGGTTGGTAGTGAGGAAGACGTGAGAGATGGCATCTTGATCATCAGGAGAGGAGGCTGCGAGCTGAGAGCCGGGGTTGAAACCAAACCATCCGAACCAGAGGATGAAAACGCCCAGCGCCGCAATGGTAAGGCTGTGGCCGGGGATAGCCTTGGAAGAGCCGTCCTTGTGGTACTTGCCGATGCGTGGTCCGATAATGGCCGCGCCAACGAAAGCGATCCAACCGCCAACGGAATGGACGACAGTGGAGCCTGCGAAATCATGGAAGGTGGTCCCGAAGACGTTCATCATGAAAGAGCCCTCGTCGGCATTGCAGAGCCAGCCGCCACCCCAAGTCCAGTGGCCAGAGACGGGATAGATAAGAACAGAGATGAAAACAGTGTAAATAAGGTACATATGGAACTTGGTACGCTCGGCCATGGCACCTGAGACGATGGTGGCGGAGGTGGCACAGAAGACGGTCTGGAAGACGAGGAAGCCCTCGCGCGGGAGTCCGCCCGGATCATGGAACAGGCAGTCGAAGAAATGCGGCATTCCGACAAAACCTCCATCGCCGAACATAAGACCGAAACCGACAAACCAGAAGAGCAGAGAACCGAGCGAGAAGTCGACAAAGTTCTTCATGAGAATGTTGGTAGTGTTCTTCGCCCTTGTGAAGCCCGCCTCGACCATGGCGAAGCCGGGCTGCATGAAGAAGACGAGCATTGCCGCGAGCAAAATCCAGACAGTATCGACACCCCGGGCGAGATCGGCGACGGCGGAAGCCTCGGCTACGGCAGGAGCCTCGGCGGGAGCGGCAGAGACGGCGACGACCTCGACGGTATCAGCAGGAACGGCCGCGAGCGAGTCGGCAGCCTCTTGCGCCGAGATGGACGAAGAGGCAAAAAGCGCGCAGGCGGAAAGAAGAATCGTCCCGAGCGCATATTTGAGGTAAAGGGATTTCATAATATAGTAATAGTTAGGTTAGGAACGAGAAAAGGGAGTGCGAACGTCACTTTGCGTCGTCGGGTATGTAAAGAGTCTCATCGCCATGCTTGCCTGTGCGGATGGAGATGGCGTCCTCGACGGGGATGACCCAAATGCGCCCATCGCCAATCTCACCCGTCTGGGCTGCAGAGACGACGGCGTTGACCGTTTTCTCGACATTGCAGTCGCGGACCACTATGGAGAGGAGAGTGCGCTCGATGCAACTGGTGTCATAAACCACACCGCGATAGATGCGTCCCTGACGCGCCTTGCCAATGCCTCGCACGTCATAATAAGAGAACCACTCGATGTCGGCGTCAAGAAGAGCGTCGCGCACATCATCGAACTTGGTCTTTCTGATGATAGCCTCAATTTTTTTCATAACTATCGCTATTAAAAATGTTAAATCAACAAGAAGGCTCAAGAGAGCGTCAAATCATCAAATGACAAGAATTGAGAGCTTTTTGCTTACGTCTTATCACTAACGACATCACAAATATAACAATCAGAAATCAAATGGCGACAGAATAGACACAAATTGTAAGTTATTTACGTTATCCACCTAAGAAAAGTAATTAAACAGCGGGCAAAAACAGCGGTTTGTTAACACAGAGACACGCGGGGATGGGCACAAAAAGAGGTCAGGCAAAAGAAAATGCGGCCAAAAAGCGCAGCGCACCCCTAATAAAAAAGGGCACAGGCGAGAAAAAACACAAAAAACAAGCGAAGCCCCCCAACAAAACATGAGGCAAGGGAGCCAGAGAAATGACAAGAAGCGAAAGGCAAAAAAAAGGAGAGCAAACAGACGTTCAAGACAAAAGGAGAGACAGACAGAAGACAAAATAAGCCCCACGCTTGGCAATTGCGGCGGATTGAGGTATATTTGCACCCTGAAAAGGGAGCCCTGATGGTGGAATGGTAGACACGAGGGACTTAAAATCCCTTGGCCGCAAGGCCGTGCGGGTTCGAGTCCCGCTTGGGGCACAAGATTGGACAAGAAGAGCGGTGGCGCAAGGCAGACTTGCGCCACCGCTCTTAATTTTACCCCCCCGACGCCAGCCTTGCAGCGAAAAACGGGAGTGGAAGAGGGTCAACGACCAGGAGGAGGGGTGTGACCCAACCCGTCGGCGGGGAAGTGGCGCCCGGAAGGCCTCTCATCGCCACCACGTCCCGAGCCTTGGGAAGAAGACGACGCCCCCTTGAACTTATAAGAGAAAGTGAGCATGGCGTAGCGCCGCAACGAGTTAGACGAGCTGGTGGAGACGTAGGCCTCCTGGACAGAGCGGCTGGAAGAGCGGCCACGGTCGAGAATGTCATTAACGCGCAGCCTCACCTCCGCCTGTCGGCGGGAGAGGAACTTGAAAGCCGCGGCCGCATTCCACAACACATAATTGTCATCGAAGCCTCCGCCCATGCCGCTGGAGAAATTATGAACCGCCGAAGTGGCGAAGACAAGATGACGGCTGAAAAAGAGCAGGTTGAGATCGGCACGAAGAGAGTGTCGGTAATAATTGTACCCAGCTGACGAAGCGAGCGAGCGAGAGACAACGTTATAAGACGGTTGGTAGGCCACATTGAAGTCGGCATTCTCAGAGAAGCTGCTCCCCACAACCGCACCCGCCGAGAAAGAGTAGCTACGGCTGAAGACCTTGCATCCGTCATAAAGGCCGGGCGACCTCTGTAAATTAGCCCCGAGCGAGAGCGAGGCGTTGCACCCGACGCGCTTGATGGGCGAAGAGAACGTGGCGTTGACAGAGGCCGTGACAGAACCGTCAAGATTGACAGGCTTGGAGAACTGGGTGCCCGCAGGCAGGAGAATACCGCCAGGGAGGATAGAGTCGGCCGAGGCGATGAGAGTTGACGAGACCACCGCATCGCTGACAAAAGAGGTGCGCGACGAGATGGAGAAATGGCGACTGGCTGAGTGGTCGTTGGCCGAAAAAAGGAGATACAGCTGATGGGTGGTAGCCTGGTTGAGATCCGGATTGCCCGCCGTAAAGCACCTGACGTCAGAGACGTCGACAACATCCTGCAACTGGGAGATGGATGGGGCGGAGGAGCTCGTGCGATAGCGCAAGCGGATAGCTAAACTCTTATCGGCGGAGAGAGAGAACTCGGCCGACGGCATCAGCGAAAAGAAGGCATAGCGCGTGGAAAACTCGGAGGGGAAGGTCTGCCGGCCGCTGAGGAGAGCATTCTGCGCATCGAGCCCTATGGCGGCCTTGAAAGCCTTGGCCTTTGAGGCCCTGAGGGCGACCCCCGCGCGGTGGACAATGTAGCGGCTCTCATTGCTATTGCTGAGCCGGGGGGAGAAAGCGAACTCCCCCTCCCCCTGCGAGTCAAAGACGCCCGACGAGTCGACAGAGACAAACTTGTCGTTGGAGCTGAACGAGCAGGACGGCGCATAATTGACAAGCGCAGCCAAATACTCACCAAGGGGCTCGGTATAGACGGCACGGGCGGAAAAAGAGAAAGAACGCCCGCGGGAGTCAGAACACTGTCCGCTGACGCTGGCGAGTCTCGCCCCGGGCGACTCGGAAGCGAGGGGGTCGGGCCCGGCTGTCACATCGGCCGAGAGAGCGTCTGACTGTCCGTCAGCGTCAGGCCAGTCAAGCTGCGGCACAGAGTCACAGAAAGCCTGGAGGCTGCGTGAAGAGCCGTCGGACGAGGAGCGTTTGCCGGAGACCTTAACACCAAGCGAGACAGTGCGCCTGGGGAGCTGAAACTTATGGCGCCAGGTGAGGTTGCCGCCAAGCGACCACGACGAAGAGTGCGAGGAAGAGACCTGGCGTGTAGACCTGTAGGCCGACGCGCCCCACATATCGACACCGGAAGACTCGCGGGACTGCTCCCCACCCTGCCACGACCAGTTGGGCGCAAAGATGAACGAATCATAGCGTCCCGCGCCCCACTTGAGCCTAAGCGAGACCCTATGGCCGTTGGACCTCCTGTGGCTGTCGGAGCCGCTTTGGTAAGAGCGCAGCGAGTCGGCCGCGCCCTCGGCCTGAAAATAATCTTGCAGAACACTGCTGGAGACCTTATTGTCCTGATGAGAAAAGACATAGCTGCCCGTGGCAGTAAACCCGCCAGCCGACTCATAACGATAATTGACGCCGAACGCCCCCGTGGTGTTGAGGCCGCCTTGCGACTGCGCCGCCGCCTCGTCGGGCATAGAAAAGCCGCTCATGTTGACATCGTTGATCGAAGCCGAGACGAAAAGGCCATGCGAGCCTGCAGAGAAATTGGCAGTCGCCCCGGCCTCGTAGTGCTTATCGGAGCCACCGCCAGCGTAGGCGCGCCAGAAAGAGCCGACGCGGAAATCCGCCTTGGTCATAATATTAATAGTCTTCTCCTCGTTACCATCGGAGACACCCGTGAACTCGGCCTGCTCGCTCATCTTGTCGAAGACCTCGATCTTCTCGACCATATTGGCATCAATATTCTTAAGAGCCGCCGACGGATCGGAACCGAAAAACTCCTTGCCGTCAACAAGAATCTTCTTAACCACCTCGCCGCCATGGGATACCTTGCCCCCGTCGACCTGCATGCCGGGCATCTTACGCAGAAGATCCTCAGTGGTGGCATCGGGGTGGACCTTGAAGGCGGCGGAATTGAAGACAACAGTGTCGCCCCTCTGCTCCTGACGCTGGACAGAGTGGACCACGGTGACTTCGGAGATCTCGCGCCCCACGGACTTCAGGCGTAGACAGCCGGCGTCATATTGCGCATTGTCGGCGAGGGAGAAATTGTGGACGAAAGGCTGAAAGCCCACAAAAGAGACCCGAAGAGAATAACGCCCCGCAGGGAGAGAATCGACAGAGAAAGACCCGTCGGGCGCCGACGGCACACCGCTGACGGCCTTGTCGCCCTCAAAGACCACGACAGAGGCCCCCGGGATGGCGGACCCGTCGTCGGCGGCGGCCACAGAACCTCGAACCACGCTCTGCGCCAGGAGCCGACCGGGCGAAAGGGCCAACGCGAGAGACAGAGCCACGAGGCGAAAAAAGCCACGGGGCGCACAAGCAGAAATAGAGACGAGAAAAGAAAACATAGCGGAAAACGGAATAAAAAGTCAGAAAGGATATCCGATGGCGAAATTCCAAGAGATCTCGCCAGGGTCAAAACGGTTTCGCACCACCCACTTATTGCCAGACGCGGCAGGATCGCGCAGCTTGTAGGCGGCATCGGCACGCAAGATGAAATAGTTGAAATTGAGTCGGACACCGAGTCCCGCCCCGAGCGCCACCTGCTTAAAGAACTTGCTGGTGAAGACGGCCTCGGGGTCGTTATAACTACGGTTGAGAGACCAAATGTTGCCCGCATCGAGGAAAGCCGCGCCCTCGAGCACCGATATTATCTTAAAACGGTACTCGGCGTTGGCCTCGAGGCGGATGTCAGCCGTCTGGTTATGATAGCGCAAAGAAGAGTCGGCCGCCTTGGCTCCCGGTCCGAGCCCGCGCACCGGCCACGCCCTGATGGAATTGGCGCCGCCGACGAAATAACTCTTCTCGTAGGGCAGCATGACAGAATTGCCGTAGGGGACGCCGACTCCGGCGAAAAAACGCGCCACGTACATATTATCCCAGAGATCCGCCGACTGGTATCGGAACTCAGCATCGGCCTTGACGTATTGCGCGAAACGGATGTCCCAGACCTTCTTGAAATCATCGTCGGGCTCCTGCTTGCGCGTAAGGAGGTCAAGCACATTGCCCGCCGTCTCCAAGCCAAAACGGAAGAACACGCCACTCTGGTTACGCTGGACAGTCTGCTGATTGAACGTAAACTGGTAGCCGAGCGACATGATAAAGTGGTCGGTATAAGAATATTGGAGATAGGTGCCGTTGATGTAGTCGGCGAAATTGGGGTCGATAGTCGGAATGCGGACAATATTGAATTCGACAGGGGTGAGGCTGTGCGACGCGAAGTCTGAGCCGCGCCAGTTATAAGTCATACGAGTGGAGAGCACGTTGCGCGTGAACTCGGGGCGTCGCTGGAAGTCGAACGAGACAGAGAAGAGAGTCTTAGGGTTGTGCCTCTTATAGAAATGGAGGGAAGACTTGGGAAGCATCATAAACGGGAAGGTGAGCGTGGTCTCAATGCCGGTCTCGAGCGTATAGAAATCCTCCATACCTCCGACGGCATCCTGATGTTGCGTGGCGAGCCTCCACTTGACGGAGAGGGCCTCGGCTCCTCGGAATACGTTGGCATGCGAATATCGGACATTGACGGCCGCGCCAAGGTTGCCGGACGAGTTAGTGCCCTCGACATCGAAGCCGAAACTCTGTCGCGGGGCGGTCTCAAGAGTAGCGACACAGCGGAGGTGAGTGAGAGAATCGGATGGCGCGGCGGCATCTTCCAAAAAGAAGACGGAGGCCTGCCGGAAAGCCTTGAGAGACATGAGCCTGCTGCGCATAAGCTCACCGTCGGACTGGCAGAAGAGCCCGCCAGGCGAGACGAAGCTGGAGCTGGCCATGAGGTTACGCGTGAAAGGGGGTCGAGGTCCGTCATAGCGAAAGACGACAGCCGAATCGACGTCAAGAGCGCCGCCAGGCAGAGGCGCAGAAGCGGCAGAAGAAGGCGAAGAGCGGCGGCCAGGCGAGACAATGAACGTGAGGCTGTCAATGACCGCCTTTTTGTGCGGGACCGGCGTTCGCATATCTGCGCCCCCCATGGCATTAGCCACGACGAGAGTGCAATTCATGGCATGGTCGAGCCCCTTGCTGTCGACGCGGAAAAAGACATAATCCTTGCCAAAAGCATAGAAGCCCTTCTCGCGCAGAGTGAGCGTAATCCGCTCACGCTCGAGGTCGAGGACATTGGAGTCGAACGGATCGCCGACCTTGATGAGGGCACGCGCGGTATCGGCCAAGACGAGATCGCCGACCTCGCCGGCTGGCACGTCATACGTCAGGTTGTTGAGTTTGTAGACTCGGCCGGCGTCGACATGATACGTCACCTCGCACCTCTTGCTCTTGGTGAGCGAAAGAGAGTCGGCCACCACGGCGTCATAGTAGCCTTTTGACACAAGGAAGAGTCGCAGCTGCTGCCCCGTTCGCGCGGCGAGAGCACTGTCATAGACCACAGGAGCCTGCCCCACCCTCTCGAGCCACCGGCCGAAACCAGTGCGTGCGGAATCGCCCACGGCCGAATAGAGGCCGAGACCGATCCGCCACAACCCGAGGAAACGGGTGTTTGGCTGCTGGCGCACATACCCCAATAATTCGGACGAGGAGACCCCGCCGAGGTCGCCGGAGATGTTGACGCGATCGAGCAGCAACCCGTCCTCCGGCACCCTGCGGGTGACGGAACACGAGACAAGAAGCGCAGCGAGAAACGCCACGGCGACATGCCGAAACGAGAACCTGCAACCGCGCTGCATAAATGACAGACAGTTCATCTGGAAACATGGCGCATGTCGCGCACACGCTACGCCTCGCCCGTAATGAGAAAGGGAGCTGTGCGAAGTTACAGAAATTTCAACGTAACTTAGCGGGTCGAAGGCAACAGAAAACAAAGAACAAGAGCGATGATAAGCCAGAACAAACGCAAGACGATACGCGCCCTGGAGCAGAAAAAGAGGCGCGACACCGAAGGCCTATTCGTGGCGGAGGGGCGTAAGACAGTAGGCGACCTGCTTCGCGGCGGCCTCACGGCAACGTACATAGCCGCGACGGAAGAACGGATGGCGGAGCTGGGTCACGAGACGGCCGGGACGGAGACCGTAGTGACCGAGGCGGACGAGATAGCCGAAGTGTCGCAACTGAAAACTCGCAGCGAGATCATCGCGATATTCAGAAAGCCGCAATGCCATGCGGAGGAGCCTGCGGACGGCGCGCTTACACTGGCGCTGGACGGGATACAAGACCCGGGCAACCTGGGCACAATAATAAGGACCGCCGACTGGTTCGGCGTGACGGACATAGTATGCTCGACTCAATGCGCCGACGCTTTCGGCCCCAAGGCTGTGCAAGCCACGATGGGCGCGCTGGCGAGAGTGAGAGTGGCGTATACCGACCTTGGCAGATGGCTGGCCGCGAACAGAGATAGAGGCGACAAAGGATGCGAAGTGTTCGGGACTTACCTGGAGGGGAAGAACATATACGAGGAGAGCCTGCCCGCGGGCGGAATAATACTGATGGGCAACGAGGGTCACGGCATAGACCCGAAGCTGAGCGGATACGTGACGCGGAAACTATACATACCGAGCTTCCCCGCCGGGAGGCCCACGAGCGAGTCTCTGAACGTGGGGACGGCCACGGCCATAACGCTAAGCGAATTCAGACGCGCGGCAACAAGGAAAAGATAAAGAGACAAAGCGGCACACGACAAAAAGAGAAGCCAGGACGCAAAAAGGAGACCTCCGATGCGCCCTGGCTTTGTCGCATTCTATTCACAGCACCTCCAAAGCGGGAGAGGACGAAACATAGCAGAGAAAAACCGCAACAAGAAAAAAGAGGACACGCAGAGCCACATGACCACACACATCACCGCATTAAGACATAAAACCAAGAGAAAAACCTGCCGCACATGAGGGAAAACACACGGGCAAGACAATGTTCAAAAACGTCAAAAACAAAGAAATCAAAGGCTGAAATCAGGTCAAAATTTCAATACATCAAACAAACAAACGGATAACAATTTTTACGTCAAAAAGAGCGACACCGACGAGCATGACGCGCAAAGCGCATGAGCGACTTTGGGAGCGAACTGTTGGACAAAACTCAAGACACAAGTGGACTGTAATGGACTAAAAACAGACAAGCTCGAAAGAAAAAGCGAAAGCCACGCCCACAAAAGGGGTTCGAAAACGTTTGCGTAAGGCAAAACAGACAACACACCCGGCTTAGGCGACAAGTGGGCAAGCGTCGCCCAAGCCGAACGAAAAAAAATCCAGACACCAACATGGCGACAAAGCGGAATGCGAAAACTCGGCGCTCTGCGAAGTGTTAACAACATTGAATTAATATTGAATGAATATTACAATATTGCGATAATATAATACAA
>SFOL01000011.1 GCA_004552385.1 Bacteroidales bacterium
TGATTCCTCTTGTTCAATTCAAAAATAATGCCTAACTTTGCATCGCTTTCGAAAAGGAGAGGTGCTCGAGTGGTTTAAGAGGCACGCCTGGAAAGCGTGTAAACGCCCAAAGCGTTTCACGAGTTCGAATCTCGTCCTCTCCGCTTTAATAACGACCTTGGTTTTGAATAAACCAGGGTCTTTTTCATTATTTGGTGTATTCCTCTTTAGCTTTTAATGCACGCTATTGGTTACGCCGGCACTCTCAATCTCACCTCTTTGAGCATCTGCCCCTCAAGAAAAATATATACCCCGCCTCAAGCCTGTCAGTCTTGATGGCGGGCTTTGTTTTCTTGCCGATCACCTGCTTTTCTATTCCACCCCGAACGTAACTTCTGCCCTTTCGCCATTCTCGTCCACCACCACGAGGCTGTGCGCTCCCATTTCTGGTTCTATCGCCATCTCGTGCTTCCCTTCCGTCTCGCCCAGATACTTGCCGTCCAAGTGCCAAAATATGCGTCCTGACGCGGGTGCGGCCGCTTGACACACCATGCCTTGTAGCGTCCCGTCAAATGAGCGTGTTCTGACCACTCTCTGCCCTCTTTGCGGGTATATTATCTCCAGCCTTTTAGTCGTGGCGTTTTCGCAATCGGGGCGGACGGGGGGCAGGGGTGCGTAATCTGTGTGAGTCTTTCTGTAGTAATACTCCATGGCGGGTGGCAATACGAACCACGATCGGGTAACCATTCCCGCCGTGTTCTCACACGAGCTGTTCACTTGCCATGCCCCGTCTTTCGTCACGTGCGCCAGTCGGCAATATGCGCATACGGGGGTTCCTGCGCATTGTCTTGGCAGGAGTATCGTGTCGACCTCGGCGCACGCGTCGCCCGACCTCATGCCGGAGCGTCTGCACACGGTCATCGGTTCTTCGTCTTCCACAGGCTCTTCAAACCAGCCCCTCGTCTCGTGCCGCCCCACGATGCTGAAAACGTCAAACATGGGCGGTGCGGCAAAGCCCACCCCGGTCATGCTGGCGCGCCCCTCGCCCGTGGCGTTGCCCACCCACACGCCCACCACGTGGCTCCGGGTCACGCCCACGGCCCATGCGTCGCGGTTGCCGTAGCTTGTGCCGGTTTTCCACGCCACGGTGCCCATCGAGGCGAAAGATTGCCAGTCCGCCTCCTCCTCGGGGCGGCTCAGCTCCGTCATGGCGCGCAAGGTGTGCCAAATGGCTGCGGGGGTCAGCGGTGTGGCCGCCACTTGGCTCTTTGACTCCTTTGGCCGCATAGGCGTCAGCGAGAGGGCGAAGGTGGCTTGCGTGGGGGCGAGGGGCGTGTGGGTGCGCTGTCCGTTATATTCGCCGAGGCGGCGGGCCATCGAGGCGTACATTCCGCACACGTCCGTCAGCGTGGCCTCGGCGCCGCCCAGGATCAGCGACGCGCCGTAGTGATCGTCGGAGTAGTGCAGCGTCGTCATGCCCATTTGGCGAAGGTCCGCCATGAAGCGGCCCACGTTGTGCGCTGCGAGCATTCGCACCAGCGGCACGTTCAGCGACCTCGTCAGTGCCTCGTCGGCCGCCACTGCGCCGCTATAAGTGTGGCTGTAGTTCTGCGGTGTGAAGCCGTTTATGTCCAGCGGCGTGTCCGCCATGAGCATTTTGGGCGTGATCTCGCCTGCGCTCAGCATGGCGGCGTAGAGAATGGGCTTCAGTATGCTGCCCGTGCTGCGCTCGGCGGACACCATGTCCACCATGCATGTGGCCGATGGTTGAGAGGCGTTGCCGACGTAGGCCTTTATGTGGCCGGTCGTTACTTCCGCCACGAGAATCCCGATGTCATATATGTGGTTGGCGGCGTAGCGCGCCCTGTATGAGTCGGCTATGGCTTGCGCTTGCCGTTGCAGCGTGGCGTCTATCGTGGTCCGCGTTGTGCCGCCCTCGGGGCGCGCGGCATACAGGCGGCTTACCATCTGCGGCGCGCGGTTCTCTATGGCGAATGGCTTGTCGGGCAGGGGCTCGGCCTTGGCCAGCTCCAGCTCGGTGGCTGATATGTCGCCTTGCGAGTGGAGCGCGTCGAGCAGCCGGTCTCTTTTCTTTAGCAGCGGGCCGCGGTTGCGCGCCATGTGTATTTTGGCGGGGGCGTTTGGCAACACTGCCAGCAGTGCGCTCTCGGCCCACGTCAGTTCCGCCGCCTCGCGCCCGAAGTATCGCCACGCCGCCGCCTCAAGCCCCACCACATTGCCACCGAAGGGAGCATTGGCGGCATAGAGGCGTAATATCTCGTCTTTGCTGTGCGAGAACTCTATGTCTATGGCCCACAGGGTCTCTATGGCTTTCTGCGCCCACGTGCGCCTTTTGCGTCCGCGCGCCATGCGCGCCACCTGCATGGTCAGCGTGCTGCCGCCCTCCCTTACGCGGCCCGCTTCGATATTCCTCACGCCCGCGCGGACTATGGCGGCGGGATCCACGCCCCAGTGGTGGCGAAAGCGGCGGTCCTCAAAGGTGAGCAGGCAACGCTCGAACTTGTGCGGGACGCTGTCTGGAGCCGCGAAGCGCCATTGGCCGTCTCGAGCTATGCGGGCCGAGAGCAGACGCCCGTCCTGGTCCAGCGCGACCGACGAGAGAGGCTCGTCAAAAAGGGGGCGGGGCATGCTCAGGTGGGCCGCCATGAGCATCGCGAAGAAGCCTATCAGAACGCCTGCGGCGAATCGGGCCGCAAGTCGCGTCTTGTCGTTTGCCATTGGCTGCTGTCGTTGTTTGGTGCGATATAACATATAAAAAATCTCGACCTTACCGCTTCCGTAGGCAGGCAAGGCCGAGACTTAACACGCATTATGTGAAACAGACAAATCTCAAACTAAACTGTTGCTTGATACGCATATCGCGCGCATCTTGTTGCGCCGTTAACTTTCTTTATGTCTTGAGAATAACTTGTCACTCCACGAACAACCCCACGCGCTGGCTGTCTCCTTCCGTCTGCAGCTCCTTCACCGCCACCCAGGCGCGACTGTCGGTGGCGTAGCAGAACACGGCGTGGCCGTCTTCCAACCTCAGCAGCCTCAGCTCCAGCTTGTCAAAGAGCAGCGGGGTGCGGCTCTCCAGCACGCCTTGCGGGGCTTCGCGCGTCACGCTCCTCACGTCCACCGTCCGCGCGCCGCTCGGCAACTTGCCTGTGCATATCTGATACTGACTCTCCGCTCCCGCCCATAGCGTCAGCCCCGCCCGGCTCGATGTGTCGGCTGGCGCGAAGCTCACTTCTGCCCGGCAGTCGAATGCGGCTCTTGGAGCGCTGGTCTGCATCACGGTGGCATGTTTGTCGCCCGGCTCTTTTACACCTCGGCGCAATGTGAGCGTGCCGGGGCGGGCGGTTAGTGACGTCAGGGTGTCGGCGGCTGACGGACTGCCCTCCGTCTCCCAAAAACGTGCGACACCCGGGCCGTCAAAGCTGTCGCTCATAATTACGGAGTCGCTCGCCGTCCCTGCGCTCCTTATCTCAAAATAGTCAAAAGAGGCTGTCGCCATCTCGTCCTCCGCCTCCTGGCACGAGACCGCCGCAACGCCTGCCGCGGCAACTATGGCGAATCCACTTGTCGCCTTTGCAAAGTCAATCTTCATCCTGCTTTTTGTCTGATTATTCATGAGTGGTGCATCCTCTCGGGAGAGGCACCCTCGCCGTTTTCTAATGCGAAAATAATCAAGAAGTTTTTTATACAGCCCCGTGCCGATGGGCAAATCCTGGTCATCTCGCCGTTCCATCCCGCCGCCCCATGCGCATCGCTTTTCTTTTTTGTCGTCTGATAAAATAGTACTATCTTTCACATACTATTCCATAATCTGACTTACTGCAATATGACAAAATATGTAGGCGCGCACGTCAGCACGACGGGCGGCGTTCAGAATGCCCCGCTCAACGCCCGGGCCATCGGGGCTACAGCTTTCGCCCTCTTCACCAAGAACCAGAGGCAGTGGACCGCGAGGGACCTCACCCCCGCCGAGGTGGAGGCTTTCCGCGAGAACTGCGAAGAGTGCGGCTATTCCGCACGGCAGATCCTGCCGCACGACAGCTACCTCATCAACCTCGGCAACCCCGACCCCGACAAGCGACAGAAGTCGCTCGACTCCTTCACCCACGAGCTCAGGCGTTGTGAGGCCTTAGGGCTCGACCGGCTCAACTTCCACCCCGGCAGCCACCTCAACGAGGTTGAGCCCGAGGCTTGTCTCGACCTTATTGCCGAGAGTCTCAACCGTGCGCTCGATGCCACCAGCGGTGTCACGGCCGTCATTGAGAACACGGCGGGCCAGGGATCCAACATGGGCTTCGCCCTTTGGCACATCGCGCACATCATCAGCAAGGTGGAGGACAAGGGCAGGGTGGGCGTCTGCATCGACACTTGCCATGCCTTCGCCGCAGGCTACGATCTCGCCTCCGCCGCGGGCTACGAGGCTTTCTGGCGCGAGTTCGACGAGGTGGTCGGTCTGACCTATCTGAGGGGCATGCACCTCAATGACGCCATGAAGCCGCTCGGCTCAAAAGTCGACCGCCACGCCCCCATCGGGCAGGGGTGCATCGGCGCCGACGCCTTCCGCCGCATCATGGCGGACGAGCGCACCAATGGCATACCCCTCGTCCTTGAGACTCCCGACGAGACCCTGTGGCCCGACGAGATCGCTATGCTTAAGGGGTTCGCCGAGGCAGAGTGACCATCACGCCCGAGGGGCGATCTCTCTTGAACGGATGCCGCCATGTCTTTCCGCTGCTTTTCACGGCCCGGCGTCGCCAGTGCGCTGACTGCGGCCCTGCTCCTGCTCCTCTCCTTTGGCGCGGCCAATCGGGCCGAGGCGCAGGAGAGGCGCTACATCGTGCATGGGCGCATTGTCGGGCGCGACACCATACCCCACGTCACCATGCCCGAGGTGCGATGCTTCGCCAAGGCGCGCTTCAAGAGTGAACGCCAGAAAAGGAAATGGACAAGGTACATTTACAATGTCAAGAGGGCGCTCCCCTACGCGCGACTGCTTGCCAAGGAGTTCCGAATCATCAACGACTCCCTCGCCATCCTGGAGTCTGACGATGAGCGCGAACTGTATCTCGAGCGCAAGGAGAAGGAGCTTTTCAAGAAATACGAGTATCAGCTCAAGCACCTTACCGTCAGGCAGGGGCGCATCCTCATCAAGCTCATCGACCGCGAGACTGGCACCACGAGCTATGAAGCCATCCGTATGCTCAAAGGCCGCTTCAAGGCCTTCTGGTGGCAGGGCATTGCCCGAATGTTCGGCTCTAACCTGAAGACACAATACGACCCCGAGGGCGAGGATAAATATCTCGAGAACGTGGTCCTCCTTATCGATATGGGGGTCTACTGACGCCTCTTGGCCGCCATCTTTTCTTCTTTTCATATCATTTCCCTGTTTTGTGGATTTCCACCACGTTTCACACGCCAGGCTCTGCCTGCTCTGCGCCGCGGCTCTTTCCGCGCACCATGCGTTAGCGTCCTCTTGCAGGGCCGATTCCGCCTTTGTCAGTCCGGACTCCGTCAAGTCCAGCTCCGCCGTCCGCCGAGCGGCTGACGGCGTGATCCGGCTGGCCGAGACTGTGCTCGACGCCCTGACCATCGAGCGGCCGGGCTATTCGTTGGCCCTCTATCCCGCCGCGTCTTATTCGGGGCGGTCGGGCTTGGCCTTGGGCGTCATGCCGCTCTTGCAGCTGCGCTCACACAGGTTGCCGCACCCCGCCACGCTAACACCCGTAGTCCTCATATCCACCAAGCGGATGTTCGAGGTGCAGTGCGATGCCGACGTCTACCTCCCTCACCGGGTCGACCTGACCGCCAAGTTCGAGGCATACAAGCAGCCGGACGACCTCTATGAGGTCGGCTCGTGGCGCAACAAGTCGTCAATAGCAAGGTATGACTTCTCGCGCCGTATGTTCACCTTCGAGGCTCTCAAAGGGCTTGGCGAGTCGGGGCCTTGGCGGCTCGGCCTCACCGCCGATGTCGATTATTACAGCTTTTCCGACATTGAGCCGTCTTCGCAGCAAGTGTCGTCTCGCGCCGTCTCCCTCGCGCGGTCGGGTTCGGGCGCGTCATATGGGCTTGGCGCGGTTGGCGGATATGACAGCCGCGACAATGTGCTAGCGCCCGCCAACGGGTTCTACACCCGCGTCTCGGCTCTCGCCTATGGCCGCAAGAGGGCTCTGGGCGGGGCGTTTGGCTTGGCGGTGGCCGACGTGCGCCATTATTGGCCTTTGCCGCTCAGCTCCGTCATGGCGGCTCAGGTCTACATCGGTGTGGGGTGGGGCGACGTGCCGTTCACCAAGATGCCGACGTGCGGCGGTACGAGGCTTGGCCGCGCCATAGGGCATAACTTGAAATATGTCGACAGGGCCGCCTGGCTGGCGCAGGCGGAGTGGCGCGTGCCGCTCTTCTGGCGTGTCGGTGCCACAGCGTTTGGCGCGGTCGGCAATGTCGCCAGCCAGGCTCGGTTCGCTTTTTCCGACGTCCATGTCATGTGCGGGGCGGGGTTGCGCCTCGCCGTCTTCCCGGGCAAGGGGCTCAACCTCCGCCTCGATGGCGGCATTTCGAACTATGGCGACAAGGCCATCTACTTCAACGTGCGCGAGGCTTTCTGACGAGCGGGCTGCAAGGGCCGCCCTTGGGGGGCGACCTCCCGGGTGTCGTTTTTTTGCTTGTTGTATTCCGTTACTTTTCATATATTGACAATGTCTTTTTTCAACACATCCCGAGCCTGATGAAAAGCATAAAGGAGATATACAGAATCGGCAACGGCCCGTCGAGCAGCCACACCATGGGGCCCCGACGCGCTGCTGAGATTTTTTCAGAAAAGAACCCGGGCGCCGCGCGCTATGAGGTCACACTCTATGGCAGCCTCGCCGCCACAGGGCGCGGACACCTTACGGACAGGGCCATCCTCGAGGTGCTCGAGCCTTTGGCTAAGACCGACATAGTCTGGCACCCCGATGTCGTATTGCCGTTCCACACTAACGGCATGGACTTCAAGGCTTTCGACAAGGATGGGGGCGAGATGGCCTCCTGGCGCGCCTACAGTGTGGGCGGTGGGGCGTTGAGCGATGGCACTTCGTCGGGGGGCGAGTGGCAGCAGGCTGACATATATCCGCTCACTCACATGACGGACATCATACACTGGTGCAGCCGCACAGGCAAAAGCTACTGGGAGTATGTTGATGAATATGAGGACTCTGACGTCTGGGACTACCTTGCCGAGGTGTGGAAGACAATGTGCCAGGCTGTGAGAAACGGCTTGGACAACGAGGGCGTCCTCCCCGGGCCGCTCCACTTGCGACGTAAGGCCGCGTCATATTATTTCCGCTCCACGGGGACCAAGCCCAGCCTCCAGAGCCGCGGTCTCGTCTTCGCCTACGCCCTGGCGGTGAGCGAGGAGAACGCCGGCGGCGGGCGCATTGTCACCGCGCCCACTTGCGGCTCGTGCGGCGTGCTGCCGGGCGTTTTGTATCACCTCGCCGTCTCGCGCGAGTTCTCCGAGAAGCGCATCCTGCGAGCGCTCGCCACAGCGGGGCTTGTAGGCAACATTGTCAAGGAGAACGCCTCCATAGCCGGCGCCGAGGTCGGATGCCAGGGCGAGGTCGGGGTGGCGTGCGCCATGGCAGCCGCCGCAGCCAATCAGCTCTTTGGCGGTAGCACCACGCAGATTGAATACGCCGCCGAGATGGGCCTCGAGCACCACCTGGGCATGACGTGCGACCCGGTCTGCGGGATGGTGCAAATCCCATGCATTGAGCGGAACGCCTACGCCGCAGCGCGAGCGCTCGACGTCAACATCTACTCCACTTTCTCCGACGGCCGACACCGCGTCTCGTTTGATCACGTCGTCGAGGTCATGAAACAGACGGGACACGACCTCCCGTCGGTCTATAAGGAGACGAGCGAGGGCGGACTCGCCAAGATCGCCATTGACGACTGACGCCTCCCTGCCTCGCCTCCGCTTATAAGGAGTGGTCGCCTCGGCCTCTTCTGCGCTTTTTGGTCGACCTCCGTGACTTTACATGAGATTTTTTCGGCCGCAGGGGTTGCATTATTCAATATTATGCCTAACTTTGCACCCGTGTTCGAGCCCAAGTGGCGGAATCGGTAGACGCGCTAGTTTCAGGGACTAGTCACAGCAATGTGGTGCAGGTTCGAGTCCTGTCTTGGGCACAATCTCAGAGGGGCGAGGTCACTTGGTGGCCCCGCCCCTATTTATTTTTGCGTCGCGCGGCCGCCTACCGCCTCGCTTTTAAACCCACTTTTTATGCTCGACCCTAAATACGAGATACATTTCGCCCCGCTGCAGGGACTAACTGACGTCTCTTTCCGACGTCAGCACGCAAGGCTCTTCGGTGGAGTCGATTTCTATTACACGCCTTTCTTCCGCATCGAGCGCGGACTGTTCCGAAAAAGGGACTTGCGCGACTTGGCCGATGAGCAGTTGCCAAACGTCGTCCCGCAGATTTTGCCGGGGTCGGCCGATGAGGTGAAGAAACTATGCGAACCGGCGCTCGCCAAGGGCATAAGGCGCGTCGACGTCAACATAGGGTGCCCGTTCCCGCCAGTCATGGCACATGGCCGAGGTGCGACCCTCATTAACAATCCCAACAAGCTTGATGACGTCTTGCGCGGCGTCGAGGCCATGGCCGACGATGTCGAGTTCAGTCTCAAGATGAGGCTCGGCTATGACAGCGTCAGCCAGTGGGGCGACGTCATCGACATGATAAACGGCGTCAGGCTGCGCCACGTCACCATGCACGCCCGCATCGCCAAGCAGCAGTACGGAGGCGTGTGCGACATGGAGGCCTTCGCCGAGTTCTACGGGCGGTGCGCACACCCTGTCATCTATAATGGCGACCTCCTCGCCGAGGCCGACGTCATGTCCGTCATCAGCCGTTTCCCCGAGCTTAAGGGCGTCATGATCGGCCGAGGGCTTCTCGCCGACCTCAGCCTGGCGCGTCGCCTCCGGGGGCTGGAGCCCGTAGACTCGGCTGCCGCCCTCCGAGAGCTGCACGACTGCATCGTGGCCGACGCGCAGGCCAGGATGACAGAGCCTCGCCAAGTGGCGGAGCACATGAAGCCCTATTGGGACTACTTCTGCCATGACCGGGAGACATTCCGCCGCGAGCTTAAGGCCATCAAGAAGTCTAACACCGCCGACAAGTATGTGGCCGCCGCAGCCGCGCTGCTTGGCCGCATGGGATAGCACGCGCATTATGGGTCAAGACGTCAAGGCGGACGAGTTTTTCCCTTGCAGGTTGGGCTGCGGGGCTTGCTGCGTCTGCATATCCATCAGTTCGCCGCTGCCAGGTCATCCTAATGGCAAGCCTGGCGGGGTGAGGTGCGCCAACCTCACGGACGACAATCTTTGCGCCATTTTTGGGCGGCCCGAAAGGCCGGCGGTCTGCGACGGCTTCAAGGCCGAGAGGCTCTTCTGTGGAGACTCTAACGAAGAGGCCATGAGGATCTTGTCGGAGCTCGAGGCCAGTGTCGGACGATAAGCAGGACTCCAGAAACGATAAAATCAGTAAAACTACGACCGCCGGGCCCTGGTGGACGTGGTAACTTTGCGTGCTTAAACTTTTTCCAAATGAAAGGACAATGGATTAACGGATGGCATAAGATCAATTTCGCCATCGGTCTCGTTGGTATGATATACCGTCACAAGTTGCGAAAGGCCAGCCGCAACGTCGAGAAGGCGCAGGAGAAGACGCTCCGCGGCATCCTCGAGTACGCCAAGGACACAGTCTACGGCCGTGAGCATGACTTTGAGGGCATTCTCAAGGCTAAGACTGCCCCAGAGCTCTTCAAGGCATATGCCGAGAAAGTCAAAATGAGTGACTATGAGGATTTTCGTCCTTACATTAACCGCCACATGCACGGCGAGAGCGACATCCTGTTCCCGGGTAAGCCCAAGATGTACGCCACCACGTCCGGCACCACGAGCGAGCCCAAGTGGATCCCCATCACACATAAATATTTCAAGGATGTCTACGGAGTCATGAACAAGACGTGGCTCGACAGCCTCATTCGCTGCAACAAGCACGCTTTCGCCGGCGGCGTGGTCACCATTGTAGGCAAGGCCATCGAGGGCTACGCGCCCGACGGCACGGTCTACGGATCCGTGTCCGGTGTCTCGTTCACCAACTGCCCCGATTTCGTCAAAGTGGCTTACACATCGCCAGCCGAGGTCTTTGAGATTAAAGACTACAGGGCAAGGTATTACACCATCATGCGTTTCGGCATTGAGTACAACTCTACAGTCCTCATCACGGCAAACCCGTCTACCATTGTCGAGATGCAGAACAACGTCAACGAGTTCTATGACGATTATGTCAAAGACATCGAGAACGGCACCCTCAAGGCCGACCTTGACATCCCTGAGCACGTTCGCGAGGCCCTCAAGAGCCGCATGACGCCCAACCCCGCACGCGCAAAAGAGCTTCGCGAGCTCAAGGAGCAATTCGGCACTGTGCTCCCAAAGCACTACTGGCCGGACATGGCAGTGGTCAACACTTGGCACTGTGGCAACACGAAGATCTACATGGACAAGATCCGAGGGGCCTTCCCGGAGACCACCAAGTTCCCCGAGTTCGGGTATTTCGCCTCTGAGTGCAGGGCCGGCCTCGTCCTCAACGAGGGCGACGACACAACGCTCTTCGCTCATATGCACTACTTCGAGTTCATCCGCGAGGAGGACATCGACAACCCCAATCCCGAGTTCCTCCCGCTCAGCAAGCTCGAGCTCGGCAAGCGCTACTGCATGTACGTCACCACATGCTCGGGCCTCTATCGCTACAATATGAACGACCTCATTGTCGTCACGGGCTTCAACGGTACCATACCTACCATACAGTTCGTCCAAAAGGTCAACGGCATCGTAACCCTCACTGGCGAGAAGCTCCATGAGAGGCAGTTCATCAAGGCCGTGCACGAGGCCGAGCAGGAGACCAAGATGGCCACCAAGTTCTTCATCGGCTTTGCCGATCCCGAGTACTCCGGCTACCACTTCTACTACGAGTTCGCCGACCAGGCTACTTCACAGGCCCAGGCCGAGGAGTTCACAAAGGTCGTCGACGCACACCTCAAGACGATCAACATCGAGTATGACGCCAAGCGAGCATCATTCCGTGTCAAAGACCCCGTAACGCACCGTCTGCAAGAAAACGCGTTCGAGAAGTTCAAGGCCGAGTGCATCAGCGAAGGCGCACGCGACGGGCAGTTCAAGCTCATGCTACTCCTCCTGAAAGACCAGAAGAGGTGGCCTAAGTTCGACAAGCTTGTCATCGACTAACATTCATGGCGGCGTGGCTCAGATTCACGCCCGGCACACAAAGTCCCCGGTGTCTCAGCATCGGGGATTTTTATTATCTTCGTCCTGTATGGAAAAGCACTACAAGCTCGTCTTGTTCGACTTCGACAAGACGTTATATGTCGGTCGCTTCTTCGCCCTCCGGCTCGTCTTGGCCAACCTGCCGTTCGCCATGCGCGTCAAGGCCGAGCGGCAGGTGCGTCACTCTCTCTCGGGTCTTGACTTGGGTGGTGGCGAGGCCTTGCGCGCCGAGTTCGCCTCCCGTCTGGCGGCCCTCATAGGGGTCAGCGCGAGTGAAGCCGCCGTTTGGTACGCCGACGCCTACCTCAAGTCCATGCCGCGCCTCCTCGCCGCCTACCCGGCGCGTCCCGGTGCCGTCGAGGTCATTGGCGAGCTTCTCGACGCGGGCGTGAGGGTCGCCGTCTTGTCCGACTATCCGTCCACCCGTGAGCGTCTTGCGGCAATAGGAATAGCCGACGAGCGGCTGCTGTGCCTTAGCGCAGAAGATTTTGGCGCTCTCAAGCCCGCGCCGCGCCCCTTTGTCGAGACGGCGCGCCTGGCCGGAGTGGCCCCCGCCGACACCCTCGTCGTCGGAGATAGGTCCGATAATGATGGCGAGGGCGCTAAGGCCGCAGGCATGGACTGCCTGCTCATTAAAGGCAAGAGAGCCACGGGGGCTGACGGCTTCGAGGCGTTGCCTTGGGAGGGGGTGCTCGGCAGATTGCGCCAAATAGCGGGAGGCTCCGCAAAATAGGTTCAACTACGTAATCATGGCTAATAGGCTTTGGAATGCGCTCAAGCGGGTCAACGGCAAGGACTTCCGGACTTTCCTGATCTTCCTTCTCATCTCGACGCTCGTATGGCAGACCGAGAAGCTGCGCCAGACTTATCCCGAGGACACCGAGCTCAACATCGTCTGCGAGAACGTCCCAGAGGGATACATAACCCCGCCCTCGATAGACAAGTCGGTCAAAGTGAGGCTCGAGGCCGACGGTTTCTGTCTGCTGCGGATGTACCTGACCAACTCCAGAAACTTGAAAGTCAACGTGGAGTCCATGCCCAGGCTTTCCGCCGACGGGCGGATGTGGGCCCTCTTCCTGACGCGCAGGCTCGCGGCGAACAAGACCGACCTGCCGGAGCATGTCCGCATCACTGATGTCTTTACCGACACGGTCATGATCCCGCTGCTCACCGTCAAGACCCGCAGACTGCCTGTCGTCGTCCGCGACGACGTCTCGCTCAGGCCGCAATGCGTCTTCTCGTCACCCAGAAAAGTGGAGCCCGACAGTGTCTGGCTCACCGCCACCAATGACGTCATCGACACCATCAGGGCCCTTTTCACCGTCCAGGATGAGCCGCATACACTTGGCGACACGCTGGTCAGAAACCTGAGCCTCGTCTTGCCCGACATGGCAACAGCCACGGCAACGTCAGTGAGGGTGGAGTATGACGTCGAGCCTTTCTCTGAGAAAAAAATGCAGATTCCCGTCATTCCGGTCAACTTGCCCCGCGGCTACACCTGCCGGATATTCCCCCCAAACGCCAAGGTCTCATTCTACGTGGGCCTGAGCCAGTTCGAGGCGGCGGGCGAGGACCAGTTCAATGTCGTGGCGGACTTTACCAACATACATCCCGGAGACAAGGCGTCGCGCGTCAGGCTCTTGCTCCAGCGCACGCCCCCTTTCATCCAGAACGTCACATTCTCGCCTTCTTACGCGGAGTTCATCCTCGAAAAAAAATAGCATAGACACATGATTAAGGTCGGCCTCACAGGTGGAATAGGCTCGGGCAAAACCACCATAGCAAAGGCTTTCGCCGCTGTCGGAGTCCCGGTTTACAACTGTGATGATGCCGCCCACAGGCTCACCGACTCTGACGAACGCGTCGTCTCGGCGCTCAAGGGCAGGTTTGGCGACCACATTTATCTGGCCGATGGCCGCCTCGACCGCAAGGCGCTGGCGGGCATTATCTTTCAAGACCCCCTTGCGCTCTCATTCGTCAACGGCCTCGTGCATCCCGTCGTGGCCGAGGATTTTGACGCCTGGGCGCGCCACATGGCGGATGGCGGCGCGCCTTGGGTGCTTTGCGAGGCTGCCGTAATGGTCGAGAGCGGGATGGACAAGCTCATGGACAGGCTCATCGTAGTCTACCTGCCGCGTGAGTTGCGCATCACCAGGGCTATGGCCCGCGACCATGCGCCGCGCGAGCTTATAGAAAAGCGAATGTCTAACCAGGCCGACCCCGACAGTGTCCTGGCTTTGGCGGACTACATCATCTCGCCCGACGACAAGCACCTCGTCTTGCCGCAAATCATCGATATTGACAACGAACTGCGCGCTTCCTCTCCATGCCGGCAGCGTGAAAGGCGGTAAGAGAGGTGGTGAGAGAGTCGGGCGACGAGAGCCGACAACAATCGCCGACTCGCCTGTCATATATCCGGGGGTTCGTCAAAAGACCCCTCTTCCGCACGCTGGACACGTTTGTAAACTCTAATTTGGCTATTTTTGCCGCCGACTAAAACTACTTTTTCATTATGCAGGAGGAAATGTCAGAGGCCGAGGCGCGCCAGACGCTCACCATCGATGTCGACAAGATTATCGCGGCAAAGACCAAGGGCGTCAAAGTGCCGGGCTTTTTGGTCAACTATCTTAAGAGGACCATTCATCAGGATGACGTCAACGACTTCATCGTAAAAGAGAGGAACCGTAAGGGCATCGATTTCGCCGATGACATAATTGGCAAGTTCAAGGCCACGGTGGACGTCTACGGGCTCGACAATGTGCCAGACGTCGGCCGGTTCGTCTTCGTCTCTAACCACCCAATGGGCGGACTTGACGGTATGGCATTCATCTCGGCTGTAGGTAAGAAGTTCCGGAACCTCAAGTTCCCCGTCAACGACATGCTCCTCTTCCTCAAAAACTTCTCGGACATATTCCTGCCTGTCAATAAGACCGGGGCCACGGGGCGTAAGGCCGCCATGCTAATGGACGAGGCTTTCAAGAGCGACTGCCAGATGCTCATGTTCCCCGCAGGCCTGTGCTCGCGCAAGCAGAAGGGCGTAATCATGGATCTTGAGTGGAAAAAGGCCTTCGTCTCAAAGGCTGTCGAGACCCGACGCGACGTCGTGCCAGTCTACATCACGGGGCGGAACAGCGACTTCTTTTACAACCTTGCGCGCTTCCGTAAGGCCATAGGCCTCAAATTCAATATCGAGATGCTCTATCTGCCGGACGAGATGTATAAGCAGGAAGGCAAACACGTCGACGTGATTTTCGGAAAGCCCATACCATGGCAGGAGCTCGAGGGCAAGAACCCGCGCGAGGAGGCGCAGAGGATTAAAGAGGTCGCCTATTCGCTGGCAAGATAGCTTTTTAGCTTTTTAGTCTTTTAACCTACTATTTTATTCCATTTAACCCTAAGGCACGCTGTTTTAGGGTAATTTCGCCCATTACCTTTTTTTTGTCTTAAAAGTGGTTTTCCTTTATCTGCTGGTGGCCGTGGTTTCGCTCGGCCTCCTCTTTTCCGTGTTTAACAGATTTTTTGCGCCCGGGTGGTGGGGGCCTGCGCTCGTAGCCATCCTTGCCGTGGCGGGCTTCGCTGTCGGGTGCGCGTCGGTGTCGTCGGCATCGGTTTTGGCCGTCTTCTCCCACCCGGTTTTTGGTCATGTTGGCTTCGCCTGTGACCAGTTGTCGGCGTGGTTCGCACTGATTGTTTGCGGCGCTTTCGCCCTTGGCGCTTGCTATGGCAGGGGGTATCTTGCACACTACGCGTCGTCTCGCGTGCAGCAGGTCTTGCATTGGCTCATGCTCCTGATGACCCTCGCCGGGCTGCTCGTGCTCCTTTTTACTGACAACCTTATCGTGTTCCTGCTCGGGTGGGAGATGATGGCTATCGGCTCTTTCTTCGCCGTCATCTTTGAGTACGATCATCCTCAGGTCGTGAGGGCCGGGCTTAACTATTTCATCCAGTCCCATATAGCTGTTCTGCTCATCACGGCGGTCTTTGTGTGGTCCATGGCCGTCACGGGGCGCACTACGTTTGGCGGACTCTCCCAGTTCTTTGGCCAGGTCGGCACGACATCTCAGATTGTGGCCATGGCCATGCTCATTGCCGGTTTCGGTTTCAAGGCCGGCCTCGTGCCGTTCCATTCTTGGCTGCCCCTGGCCCACCCGGCCGCGCCAAGCCACGTCTCCGCCCTCATGTCGGGCGTCATCGTCAAGGCTGGCATCTACGGCATCGTGCGTTTCGGCTCCATGCTCTCTTCGCCCGAGGCGCAGCTGCCCATCGGGGTCGTTCTCCTTGTGTGTGGCGTCATCTCCGGGCTCTACGGCATCTTGAACGCGGCGTGCCATCGCGACTTTAAGCGCATGCTCGCCTATTGCACTATCGAGAATGTCGGCATCATCTCCATGGGTCTCGGTGTCGGGTTCATAGGCCTCGGCGCGGCGTCGCCAGTACTTGCCGTGCTTGGTTTCGCCGGCGCACTGCTCCACACCCTTAACCACGCTGTTTTCAAGGCTTTGCTCTTCTTTGCCGCCGGCAACGTCTACGTGAGCGCCCACACGCGAAACATGGAGGAGCTCGGCGGGCTTGCCAAGCGCATGCCCCACACAGCGGTGCTTTTCCTTGTCGGCTCGCTCGCCATCGGCGCGTTGCCCCCGTTTGGCGGGTTCGTCAGCGAGCTTCTTGTCTATGATGGTTTCTTGAACGGTTTCGGCCTCGGGTCGGTGCCACTCTCTGTCCTCATGGCTGTTTCGGGCTGCGCGTTGGCCATCATTGGCGGGGTCTCAATGTTGGCTTTCACTAAGACTTTCGGTGTCATGTTTCTTGGCGCGCCGCGCAAGGAGCTGCCTTGCAAGGCCTCTGAGGTCGGTGGCTGCATGCTCTGGCCGTCTTATGTGCTCGTGGCCTTGGCTTTCGCCGTCATGTTCTTCCCCGCGCTGCTGGTGGGCCATCTGTTCTCTCTTTCCATAGCTGTGTTCCGCCCCGGGCTTACCGAGGCCTCCATGGCGTCGCTCGAGTCGGCCGTGTCCGTGTCCGGGGCGGTCGGTCTGGCCATGCTCGCGCTCCTTTTCGTCATTGCCGCCTTTGTCGCGCTGAGGACCATCGTCGCCCGTCGTCGCCCCGTGGCTGTGTCGTCAACGTGGGGTTGCGGATATAAGCGGCCGATAAAGTCCATCCAATACACCAGCAAATCGTTCGCCCGCACTCTTATGAGTATGTGCCACTCGTTGATTCCATCTTCCACCAGGTTCACCCCGCTCACTTCCGAGGAGGTCTTCCCCGCCAACAGGAGTCATATCAGTGTCGATTTCGATTTCGTCGACGAGAAGGCGGTCAGACCCATGACCGCCGGCCTGCTTGCCGGCCTTGAGCGTTTCCAGGGAATCCAGAATGGCATGCTCCAATGTTACATTGTCTACGGGCTCGGCTATGTCATCATCCTCATCTTGTCTGTTGTTATCTTTGGCTGATTTAATACTCTAAAATGGTTAGTCTTCTGCTGATACTTTTGTCGAGTATCGTTTTCACTGGTGTCGTAGTCCGAGTCAAGAGCAAGGCCCAGGGGCGCAAGGGACCCGTCTTGCTCCAGCCTTTCTATGACGTCATAAGGCTGCTCCGCAAGGGGACGGTCTATAGCGAGACCACGAGTTTCGTGTTCCGCATAGCCCCTTCTGTCTATTTCGCCACTGTCGTCATGGCTATCTGCGTCGTGCCTTTCGCCGATTGCGGCGGCCTCTTCTCTTTCGATTGCGACTTTATCTTTTTCGCCTACGTGCTCTCGCTCGGCAAGTTCTTCAACATCATTGCCGCGCTCGACACAGGCAGCAGTTTCGAGGGCATGGGCGCAAGCCGCGAGGCCTTGTTCTCCATGCTCGTCGAGCCGGCGTTCTTCCTCCTTATCGGGTCGCTCGGTCTCCTTACCGGCCACACCTCTTTTGCCAGCATCTTTGGCATGTTCCACCTTGGCTCTTCGGTCTCCTACGCCTTCGCCATCATCTCCGCCTTTGTGCTGCTCATGATCTGTATGATAGAGAATAGCCGAATGCCGGTCGACGACCCTAAGACCCACCTTGAGCTGACCATGATACACGAGGTCATGATTCTCGACAATTCGGGCTTCGATCTCGGTCTCATCATGCAGGCCACACACCTCAAGTTCGCCATGTATAGCGCCCTCGTGGCCAATCTCTTCATTGGAGGGCTGGCCTTCGGGTGGGCCGTCCTGGCTTTCCTCGCCATCGAGGTCTTGTGCGCCGTCTGCGTGGGCATCGTGGAGTCTTTTATGGCGCGCCACCGCATGAGCCACAATGCGCAATTCATCCTCGCGCTCACTTCGCTCAGCCTGCTTGTTTTTTTCGGTGTGAAATTTATTTAAGGCCGATATGCTACACATCCTTCTTATCCTCTTCCTCATAACGCTGATCTATTTCGCGATAGCCAACCGCCTGATGACCTACGTGGGCATCCTCGCATTCCAGGGCGTAATAATATGCGCGGCCGCGCTCCTGTCTCTCCATGACATGGACGTCGTCAACCTCGTCACCATCATTGTGGAGACGCTTGTCGTCAAGGCCATCCTAATGCCATATTTCATCCGCAGGGTGATCCTTACCAACCACATCACGAGGGAGGCCGAGCCTTCGGTGCCTAACTATGTTTCGCTCCTCTTCTGCACGGCCGTCATTATCGGCGCTTACCTCGTCTCGCTCATGGTGTCGTCGCCCATCCTCAACAAGATGTTCCTCGTGGCCGCACTCGCCGGCATTTTCTGCGGACTCTTTTTCATAACCACCAGGCGCAAGGTCATCACTCACGTCATCTGCTACGTCATTGTCGAGAACGGGGCGTTCATACTCTCGCTCGCTATTGGCAACGAGATGCCCGTGCTCGTCAATCTCGGCGTCATACTCGATGTCCTGGTCAGCGTCTTCCTCCTCGTCATTTTCATCAATAAGGTGGGCGACGTCACCAACGAGGGCGACGTCACGGGCCTCAACCAGTTGCACGACTAACCTTTATCCCCACCACTTTAAATACGGCGTCATTTCGTCATGCTTAATTACATACTTTCCGCATACATAGTCTTCGCCATTGTGCTCGGCGGACTCCAGCTCGTCAACAGGCGCAAGGCTTTAGCCAAGGCGCTTGTGGCGCTCTTTGTGCTTGGGCAGTGGGCGCTCACGGCCTACGCCCTGCTTGGCTCTTCGACACCCTCTTCCGAGTTCTTCTCGGTCGATGCGCTCGCCAAGCTGCTTACGCTTGTCGTCTCCATCATCTCGTCGGCCGCTTTCTGTCACTCCAACGGCTACATTGTCCAAAATGAGCAGGATAAAGACGCCAAGGTGAGGGCGCAATCTTATGGAGCCATGACAATCCTGACTATGGCGCTCACCATGGCGGGCGTCTCGGCGCACCTCGCGGTGACGTGGATCTTCATCGAGATAACGACGCTCTGCGCCTCGGCCCTCATTTTCTACAGGCGTACTCAGAACTCCATCGAGGCGACGTGGAAATACGTCTTCGCTTGCTCAATCAGCCTTGTCCTGGTCTACGTCGGCATTCTCCTCGCCTCCATCTCAATGGGCGAGGACTCCGCGAGCGGCTTGTCTTTTGCCGCCCTCGGCCAGGCTGCCGACAAGCTTGACGACTTTTGGCTCAAGCTCTCATTTATCTTCATCTTTGTCGGCTACACGGCCAAGATGGGCCTCGTGCCGATGTTCACGGCAGGCATCGATGCTAAGGATGCGGCACCCGCTCCGGCGGCGGCCGTCTTGTCAAGCATCGTCATGAACGCCGGCTTCGTCGGCTTCTACCGCTTCTACGCCG
Source organism: Bacteroidales bacterium (assembly GCA_004552385.1). GTDB lineage: Bacteria > Bacteroidota > Bacteroidia > Bacteroidales > Marinilabiliaceae > W3P20-009. The sequence goes on from SFOL01000011.1 coordinate 19,142, forward strand.
TCGTGCAGCACACGGCCGCGGCTCGTTGGGCTATGATGGTCGTCCTCGTCACGGGCGTCGTCTCCGTCTTTGTGGCCGCCGTCTACCTGGTCAAGGTGCATAACGTGAAGCGTCTTTTCGCCTACTCGAGTGTGGAGCATATCGGTGTCGTAGCCATTGGCGTGGCGTGCGGAGGGGTGGGGCTTTATGCCGCCATCCTGCACCTCGTCCTGCATTCTTTCGCCAAGTCCGCCATCATGATGCACGTGGGCAACTTGTTCCGTGTTTTCGGGACTAAGCAGATGAACCGCATGGGGCGTTACATTGACAAGACCCACCCCGGGGCGGCCATCCTCATTCTCGGGCTCCTCTGCATCACGGCCATGCCCCCGTCCGGCCTTTTCATAACCGAGCTTATGATTTTTAAGGCTCTCATCTCCGCCCACCTCTGGGTCGTCCTCGCCATTCTTGCCGTCCTGCTTTGCACCATAGTTTGGGCCATGAGCCGCGACACTTTCTCCATTCTCTTCCTCCCCGCCGAGGAGCCACTCTTGCGCAAAGAGGCCTCGCAGCCTTTCCCTTGGACTGAGGCGGCTTGGCAATTCGCACTGCTCGGACTGTCCATCTGGTGGGGGCTTTGGACTCCCGACTTCATCTCGAGCCTCGTCTCAGCTGCTGCCGCCATCTAACTGGGAGAGCCGCTCGACTTGGCGGGCCGGAGCTTGGCCTATGCCGGCCTCGCGCCTAAAAGTGAGCACATATTTTGTTCTTAGTGCCCAAAAGACTAAATTTGCGAAGATAAATTTCTTTTTTGAATGAAATTACTTGAAGGAAAGACCGCGCTTATCACTGGTGCGGCACGAGGCATCGGCAAGGCCCTTGCCATTCGTTTCGCGCAGGAGGGCGCCAATATCGCTTTCACTGATCTCGAAATAAACGAGGCCGCAAAGCAGACCGAGAGCGAGATAGCCGCACTCGGCGTTAAGGTTAAGGGCTACGCGTCAAACGCCGCTAATTTCGAGCAGACTCATGAGGTCGTGGCTGAGGTCGTTAAGGATTTCGGCTCCATCGACGTTCTCGTCAACAACGCCGGCATCACCAAAGACGGTCTCATGCTTAAGATGACCGAGGCTCAGTGGGACGCCGTCCTCACCGTCAACCTCAAGTCGGCTTTCAACTTCATCCACGCCGTCACGCCCGTCATGAGCAAGCAGCGCAAGGGCAGCATCATCAACATGAGCTCCGTCGTCGGAGTCCATGGCAATGCCGGACAGTGCAACTATTCCGCCTCAAAGGCTGGCATGATCGGCCTCGCCAAGTCCATCGCTCAGGAGATGGGCAAGCGCGGCATCAGGGCTAACGCTATAGCCCCGGGTTTCATCATCACGGCTATGACGGATCAGCTTTCCGATGAGGTCAAGAAGGCGTGGTGCGACAAGATTCCTCTCCATCGCGGCGGCACGCCCGAGGACATCGCAGATGTCGCACTCTTCCTCGCCTCTGACCTCTCCTCTTATGTCACGGGTCAGGTCATCCAAGTCGATGGCGGCATGAATATGTAATACGGGTTCGCTCAGCGAATACGATACCATACGCGGGTGGGGGATGCGTCCCCGCCCGCTTTGTTTTTTCCCGCTTTGCGTTTTCAGCATTAATCACACTTCAATTTAGAATGTCCACAGCAATAATGACGGTCAACATTGTAGGTTCTGGCAATGTCGCCACGCATTTGGCCAAAGCACTTAGCGAAAAAGGGTTCGAAATCAAAGGTGTTCTTAGCAGGGCGAAAGAGCATGCCCAAAGTCTGGCATGTGAGGTCCGCGCCGTGGCGGTCGACTCCGTGGCGGATATGCCACAGGCCGACCTGACGCTTGTCGCGGTGCCCGACGATGCCATATGCGGCGTCGCCAAAGCCATTCACTCCGCCGGCGTGACAGGCGTTGTGGCTCACACCTCGGGCGCCACATCAGTTGACGCGCTGAGGCCGATAGCGCACCGCGGCGTCTTATACCCGTGCATGACTTTCTCGAAAAATGACCGTATAGACCTGCGCCGATGCCCATTCCTCGTCGAGGCGGCCGACGCCGATTCGCTCGACGCCCTGAAAAGCGTGGCCTGCGCCATCGGGAGCGGTGCCACGGAGTGCGACTCCGACGGGCGGGCGCGGCTCCACCTGGCGGCCGTCTTGGCAAGCAATTTTACCAACCATATGCTGTTGATGGCTCAGCGCGCGATGACGCAGGCGGGTCTGCCGTTTGACCTTCTGCGGCCGCTTGTGGAGCAGACCATTGCCAAGGCTTTCACCATGTCACCTTTCGACGCTCAGACCGGGCCCGCAAGGCGAAACGACGCCAAAACAATGGAGAGGCACCGCGAACTGATTGGTGGCGACATGCGGCTGCGGGGGCTCTATGACGCCCTGACGGCCTCAATAATCAAGACTTACGGAAATGGCTGACAGGAGGGCGGCTTGTGACCTGCCAAAAGCCCGCGGTGAAGACACTGTTATAAAAAAAGAGACCCGCCCTCATTCCGGCGAGTCTCTTCGTTTTCTTGTGGAGCTGTGGGGGATCGAACCCCAGTCCAAACATTGAAGTCATACGCTTTCTACATGCTTATCCTGCCTTTGGTTTTCGAGTGAGGTTCGGGGGCTGGCGCCCAACGCTTCACCTTATCTCTTTAAAATCTCGCCCTTGGAGAGGAGCACCCCTCGGGCCATCCCTGATATTGCTGCGCCTCCGTGTCAGAACGCCTCAAGGAGTGGGCATCTGGGAGACGTCTCGTCGACGCCACTATGGCGCCGATAAAGCCGACCTACTGTGCTTCGGTTAGGCAGCGAGAGCGTAAGAAGTGTTGCCAGTTATAGGTTGATACCCGAGATTATAGAGCCGGCATACCGACGCTCTGCATGCTTACGCACCACTTTGCAACGCTGTCAAATCCAGTTCAGCCCCATGGTGCAAAAGATGAAAACGCGGCAAATATAACACCTGGCCGCGCTTCTGCCAAATATTTCAACCCGAATTTTATTCTCAGTGCGCTAATGGCTACCTTTGCTGAGTATTTCACACGGGAACTGGCCCTACGGGAGGCGGTTGAAAAATAGTCAATTAACTATGAAAGACGAAGTTAAGCTCGATCTTGGTAAGACTAAGGTTGGCCGGCTTTTTGTGGAGTATTATTTCCCGACTCTGCTGAGCCTCTCCTTCTCCGCCCTGCTCAACGTCATCGACGGCATTTTCGTAGGTCGCGGCGTGGGCAGCGACGCCTTGGCAGCCGTAAATGTGGCCGCCCCTGTCTTTATGATAGCCACTGGCATCGGACTGATGCTCGGCAGTGGCATATCCGTCCTCGGGGCCATCCATCTGAGCCGTGGCAATCAGTCCGCGGCCGGCAGGTGCACCACGGTCGGTCTCGCCGCCACTCTGCTCTCCGGCCTTGTGGTGGCATTGCTCGTCTTGCTGTGCCCCACCTCGCTCTGTTTCCTGTTCGGAGGGTCCGAGGCCCTCTTGCCGTATGTCGAGGACTATCTAACGAACCTTTGGCTCGGAATGCTCAGCTATGGCCTTATGGTGGCCGGAATGTTTGTCGTCCGGCTCGACGGCTCGCCGCGCTTTGCCATGATGACGAACGTCATACCGGCGGTCCTTAACATCGTACTCGACTACGTTTTTGTCTTCCCGCTCGACATGGGCATTGGCGGGGCGGCTCTGGCCACCTCCATATCGGGTTTTGTCGGTGTCGTCATCGTATGTGTCTACTTTGCTTTCTTCTCCAGAAGTCTGCACGTCAGTGTGCCGTCAGTCCGTGCCGCGCGTGGTGGCGTCGTGGGCGGGGAAATACTGAAAATGTGCAAGGTGGGCGCGCCCGCCCTGATAGGTGAGACCGCCATCTCGTTCATGCTCGTCGTTGGCAATTATATGTTCATGGGCATGCTCGGCGAGGATGGCGTGGCGGCGTTCAGCGTGGCGTGCTACCTTATGCCGTTGGTCTTCATGTTCGGAAACTCAGTGGCGCAGTCCGCCATGCCGATCGTGAGCTACAACCACGGGTGTGGGCAAGATGCGCGCGTGAGGAGGACTTTCCGGCTCAGTCTCGTAGTCGGGTGCGTAACTGGCTGCCTCGTGTCGGCGGCGGTGTTCTTTTTCGGAGACTCGCTCGCCGTGTGCTTTCTCGATTCTTCCACAGCCGCCTATGTCCTTGCTGCGAGCGGTCTGCCGTTGTTTGCGCTTGGCTTCCTCTTTTTCACGCTTAACGTTGTGCTCATCGGCTACCTTCAGAGCATAGAGTGCGGACGGCGGGCGTCGGTGTTCATGTTCTTGCGCGGCTACTTGCTCTTGCTCTTGCTGAGCTTCGTCATGCCATGTCTTCTCGGCGAGGCCGGGCTGTGGCTTACCGTGCCTGCATCCGAACTCGCCACGTTTGCGCTGATAGCGGTTACGTGGTGGCGGCCGTGATGCGCACGTGAGCCTGCGTCAGCCACGTCGCCGCGCGGCGCATATTGGGCGCGGCAGTAGGACGTTAGCTTAATTTGTGCTATATTTGCCTTAGCGGCTTTGGCTAAAAACTCCCTTTCCGCCATCGTGGAAAAGGGGCTGCGCCCTAAGAAGACGCGTCTCTCGCTTTCTATGGAATTTATAGGAAACTGCATAATAAGGAACGGTTCGATAGAGCCTGCCGATGAGCAATCGCACATTGGCGATGACAATGAGGTCTACGAGGTCCTGCGTGTCGAGGCGGGCAAGCCTTTGTTCGTCGAGGATCATCTTGCGCGGTGGCGAGACAGCATGAAGGCTGTGGGCGTGGCGTTGCCTAAGTGGACCGACTCTTTCGAGACCTTGATAACATGGCTCATAGCCTGCCACACTTTGCCAAATTGCGATATGCGCATTGTGGCTTCGGCCGATGGCGACATTCAGTGTGGCTATGTGCAGACGGAGTACCCCTCTCTGCAGATGTACGCTGAAGGAGTCAAGGCCGAACTGCTTAACGCTGAGCGGGAGACCCCCAGACTCAAGATTTACCATGCGGGCATGCGCTCCGAGGCTCAGAATCAGCAGGACGAGACCGGAGCCTATGAGAGCCTGCTCGTCAATGCCGAAGGCCGCATTACCGAGGGCAGCCGCAGCAATGCCTACTTCATAGCGCACGACGGAACCATTCACACTGCCGGCGATGACGAAGTGCTCGGCGGGATCATGCGCAAGCACATTCTGGCCCTCTGTGCGCAGATTGGCATAAAGGTCGTGTTTGAGTGCGTAGTGGCCGAGCGGAGGGCTGATTTCGTGTCGGCCTTCATTTCCAGCACTCCGATGCGGATTTTGCCCGTGCGCGAGATCGATGGGGCTCTTTTCGATGTCCAAAACCAGACCCTGCGCCGCCTTATGTCGGCCATGGAGGAGCTTGTTGCTAAGCAAATAAAATGCTGATTTGAGACAGTTCGCCGGCAGATATTTAGTCAACGTCTTATCCGCGGTTCTCTGCGCGGCCATTGTGTCTTCCTGCTCGGAAGGCCAGGAGGGCGTCGTCGTGCCAGAAAAAGGTGAGCTGGCCTATGAGATCGGGTATTCAGAGAATTTGAGGGAGCTGCAGTCGGTCGGGGCGTTCTTGCCCCACACCGCCATCGGCATCTATGATGCCGGGAATATCAAGATATCCACATCCGCACCGCTTAGCTTCGCGAAGGTGACCATGGTCAATGGGGGCGGCGGCCTCTTCATGACGCTTGACATCAACGACATGAGGCTGCTCACCGACCTCTCGCCTTGGCTCCTGAACGCCGACTCCCTGCGCAAGAATGCGCGCATCAGCCTTGCAGACGGAGTGGTGGAAATCTGCGGGTTGCCGTCCGTCCAGACCACCGTCAAGTACAGAGACGTCAATGGCGTTGAGTTCAAACTTGACGTCTTCACCGCCGTTGACAGCCCCATAGCCAAAGATTTGCCTCATCTGCCTTCTTTCAATACGGAATTTGACGGGGGGCAAGACGTCAAGTTTGGCCTCGTCACTGCGCTCAGTCTGCGTTTCGCCGACAGCAACATAATCTTCTTGCTCCGTAACGTCAGGCCTATAGACTTCATCAACCCCGGCGAGTTCCTGCGTCCGCAAGGCTACATTGAGACCGACGCCATGGATCTCCTTGCCTTGTGCGGGCTCATGTAGCGTTTTCTCCTACCTCTCTTTTTGTCCTTATAAAGTAATGCCGAGAAAGTCTTCCTCCGTGTCCAATGGTGAGCAGGCGTCTTCGATATCGTCTGTGCGTTTCTTGTCCGGTTTCGCCCTTGTCATTGTCGGGCTGCTGCTTTTTGTCGCTTTGTCGTCTTTTTTTATCACGGGCGGAGCCGACAGGAGCATCTTCGATATGCCAGTGTCTGAGCTGTTTACCAATGTGGATATCGAGGTTGACAACCCTTTGGGGCGGTTTGGCGCCTGGGTGGCTGATCTGCTCGTGACCAACGGGGTGGGCGTCATGGCGCTCCTGCTTCCTTGGCTGATAGCCGTGATGGGGCTCAACGTCATCGTCCGCGGGCTCTTCAACATCCGCAGGCAGATTATATTTTGCGCATGTGCGGCAATGTGGGGCAGTGTGGCCATGGGCTTCTTTTTCTCGCGCTTTGCGGACAGTTTCTATAGCATAGTCGGAGGCTCCTTCGGCCACTTTGCCGCACAGTGGCTTAAGTGCGTCATAGGCCCCGTCGGGACGCTCGCGCTGATATTATTTGTGCTCTTCGCATTCGTCTCGGTAAAAGTCCAGGCCGTCCGTGACGCCATCGCCGTCCTTCTCAGTAAGATTCATATCACGTTGCCTCAAATCCGGTTCTCCACAATCGAGGGCGAAACTATTGAGGACGATGACGAGAGTGAATCCGCAGAAGACGAGCGTGGTGATGGAGAGCCGCAAGACTCGGATTCGGCACAGGACGCATCGGCCAGCGAGAATAATCCGGAGGAGGCGACTGAGGCCCCCGAACGCCAGCCGAAAGACGTGGAGGGCCTGCACATTGTCCGCCCCGATGGTGATGACGAGGTCGAGCCGCTGCCCGCCGAAACCACGGAGCCTAAGAAAGACGCCACGCTCGAGATCGTCAACAGCCAGGACGAGGATCTGGTTGACGACATACACCGCGGCATCGACACTAAATATGACCCCACAAGCGACCTTAGCAACTATAAGCTCCCGCCCATCAGCCTCCTGAAAGACGACTACCCGATCACTACCCAGTCAAAGCAAGAGCTCGAGGCCAATAGCAACAGGATCATTGAGGCTCTGGCCAATTTTAACATCAAGATTGACGACATCAAGGCCACCGTGGGCCCAACCGTCACTCTCTACGAGATTGTGCCAGCGCCAGGTATCCGCATCTCCAAAATTCAAGGATTGGAGAAGGATATCGCTATGAGCCTGCAGGCGCTGGGCATACGCGTCATAGCCCCGCTCCCGGGCCGAGGCTCCATTGGCATTGAGGTGCCTAACTCGAAGCCGCAGGTGGTTTCAATGAACTCCGTCATCAGGTCCAAAAAGTTCCAGGAGTCCGAGTATGAGCTGCCCGTTGCGCTTGGCAAGAATATCTCGAACGAGACGCTCGTGTTCGACTTGGCTAAGACGCCGCACCTCCTCGTGGCGGGCGCTACGGGCCAGGGTAAGTCCGTCGGGCTTAACGCCATCATAACCTCCATCCTCTATAAGAAGCACCCCTCGCAGGTCAAGTTCGTCATGGTCGACCCCAAGATGGTCGAGTTCAGCATCTATAAGGTTCTTGAGAAGTTCTTCCTCGCCAAGATGGAGGGTGAGGAAGACGCCATCATAACGGACGTCGAGAAGGTCAAGAACACGCTCCTCTCGCTCACCATTGAGATGGACAACCGCTACAAGCTGCTCGAGAAGGCCAACGTCCGACAGATCAAGGAATACAATGCCAAGTTCATCGACCGGATGCTCAACCCCGAGAAAGGCCATCGATTCCTGCCATACATCATCGTCATCATCGACGAGTTCGCCGACCTCATCATGCAGGCGGGCAAGGAGATTGAGATGCCTATCGCCAGGATAGCGCAAAAGGCCAGAGCGGTGGGTATACACATGATTTTGGCTACTCAGAGGCCCTCGACCAACATCATCACCGGCGTCATCAAGGCGCAGTTCCCGAGCCGCATAGCGTTCAAGGTGGCCAGCATGACCGACTCGCGCACCATCCTTGACCAGACCGGGGCGCAATACCTCATCGGCCGAGGCGATATGCTCCTCAGCCTCGCAGGATCCATGTCGCCGGTGCGCGTCCAGTGCGCCTTTGTCGACACGCCCGAGGTCGACGCCATCACTGAGTTCATCAGCAACCAGCAGGGGTACCTCGGGGCGTATGAGCTGCCTGAATATGTGCCCGATGGCGGCACGCCTTCTTCTGACGGCGGCGATTCGCAGAGTGTGGGCAAGTTCGACTCTAAGATTAGGGAGGTGGCCATTATGGTCGTAAGAAGCCAGAACGGGTCGACGTCAAACATCCAAAGGCTGTTCGAGGTCGGGTATAACCGCGCGGGCAAGCTCACCGACCAGCTTGAGCGCATGGGCATCGTATCAGCCCCCGACAGGACTAAGCAGCGCACCGTCCTTGTCCAGACCGAGGTGGATCTTGATAAGATCTTCGACAGGTTCGGCGTCTGACGCTTTGGCGCGGTTTTTGCCGATGAATTATCGTATTATCAATTTCTACTTATGAGGTTCTTCAAATCAATCGCGGCGGCTGTGATGATGATGTCGCTCCCTGCGGCGGCTGTGGCGCAGTCCGATGCCGCAAAGTCCGAGTCCGAGGCGCGGGCCATCCTGAACGAGATGTCGCAGGCCGCCAAGGCCTGTTCGACGATTGAGGTGAGCTTCACGGCCACGTACGCCAACAAGCGCACTGGCGACAAACACGCGTCCGACGGCTCTCTTAAGGTGAAAGGAGACGCCTATGTGCTTGATGTCAACGGTATGGTGACGTATTCGGATGGCATGACCGTCTACGTATGGCAAAAGGAGGCTAACGAGGTGGATATCTCGGACTGCGACCCCGACGCCGAGGGTGAAATGACCCCGACAAAGCTGTTCGGGGCGTATAAGACGGGTTATAAGTTGCGCCGCCTGCCCGATGCGGCACTGTCTGGCGTCAACTGCGCTCAGGTAGACCTTTACCCTGTTGACAAAAAAACGGATGTTATGCGGCTGCGTATATCAGTTGAAAAGGCTACAATGCGCATTCGCCAGTTTGAGCAGTCGACGAAGACTGGCGAGTCTCTCACCATCACAGTTAAGGACTTTAAGGTCAACAAGCCAATGCCCGATTCCGCTTTCAAGTTCGACATTGGCGCCCACAAGGGCGTAGAGGTCGTCGATTTGCGATAGGAGTGGGGGTGTCGCCTCCGTGATTGAGGGTCGCACTGTATCTTCTTGGCGAGGGGCAATGCTCCCGCCTCCACGAATAGAGTGTATGACGCCGCGCACCAGGCGGGGGCTCTTGAGTCGCGGCAGTTGCAGCTTTGCCTGCTGAAACGCTTTGCAGGACTGCTTTTGCGACTTTGGGCGGATTGGGCGGCTGTCTGTCGGTCACTCCTTGTCCGCCATGCGCTCCACCGCCTCTATGGCTATGGCCATGGCTGCTCTTGCCGCCTGTTCTATCACGCTCTCGCGGTCGCCGTCGAAATGGTGGCTGGCCGACGTCGTGCCATGGTGTGTGTGAACCCCGATCCACACGGTGCCGACAGGTTGACCGGGCAAAGCCCCCGTGGGCCCCGCTATGCCTGTGGTAGATATCGCCACATCGGTCTTCAGCAGGCGGCTGACGCCCTCCGCCATCTCGCCGGCCACCTCGCCGCTCACCTCCGTGTGCGCCGCTATTGAAGATTTCTTCACCCCGAGAGCGTTCATCTTCACCTCGTTGCAATAGCTGACCACTGACCCTTTGTAGTATTCCGAGCTGCCGGCAACCATCGTCATATAGTGGGCAATCAGTCCGCCCGTGCAGCTCTCTGCCGTGCTTATAGTCAACCCCTTAATCCGCAAGGCCGCCCCGAGCGCGCGCGACAGGCCCCAGGCGTCGGCTCTTGCGCCTGATGTTCTGTTTTCTGCGCATACATCCTCTTTCATCGTGTCTCAATCCTCTCTACTTTACGAACGCCTTTCACGGCGCGCACCTTTTTTATCATGGAGTCGAGGATGCCGGCGTTGTTGACGAGCACCGTTATGGTGCCGTCAAACCCGCCCTCCGTGCTGTCGACGTTTATGTTGCGCAGCTTGGCGTCTTTCTCCGTGGCGAAGAGTTGCGATATGTTGCTCATGATGCCAATGTCGTCGTTTCCGGAGACGTGGAGCATCACTGGCATAGCTTGTCCCTCGATGCCGCTCCATCGGGCGTCCATTATGCGGTAGCCGTATCGGCGTCGCATCTCGGGCTCGTTGTGGCAACCTATCCTGTGAATCTTGACGCCGCCGGTGGCGGAGACGAAGGCGAAGACGGGGTCGCCGTAAATGGGGTTGCAGCAGTGGGCCAGGGAGAAGTCTATGTCAGTCAGCCCTTTGTCAAGCACCAGGACGGAGCCCGGTCGGCCTTTAGCGTCATCGGCGGGGGGGGTGTGGAAGTCCTCCACCGTGGCTCTCGCCGTGTCGCTCTGGCTCTGCTCCCTTTCGTGAGCCAGCTTATCGAGGAAGTCTTTTATGTCCGAGGCCGTTATTTTCTCCTCCCCCACGGCCGAGAAGAACACGTTTATGTCCTTATAGCCGAACTCTTTCATCAGCAGGCGCTGCGTGGCGTCGTCTATCTCCAGCTTCCAGTTCTTCAGTCGTCTGTCAAGCAGCTCTTTGCCTATCTCGGCCATTTTGAACGTCTGCTCCCTCAGGGCTTGCCTCAGTTTGGTCTTGGCCCTTGCGGTCACGACGTAGTTCATCCAGTCCTGCTTCGGCTCCTGGTGGGGCGAGGTGAGGATTGACACGGTGTCTCCGTTCTGTAGCACGTATCGGAGCGAGACGTTTTTGTCGTTCACTATGGCGCCTGTGCAGTGCCGCCCCACGTTCGTGTGTATGTCAAAGGCGAAGTCAAGCACGGTGGCGCCCTTGGCCAGGCGGCGCAGGTCGCCCTTGGGCGTGAAGGCGAAGACCTCTTTGTCGTATAGGTTCAGCTTGAAGTCCTCTATGAAGTCCACACTGTTCAGCTCCGGGTTCTCGAGCACCTCGCGTATGTTGGCCAGCCATAGCTCCATGTTGGCCTCGGTCTTTATCCCCTTGTATTTCCAGTGGGCGCAGAAGCCTTTCTCCGCCACCTCGTCCATGCGCTTGGTCCTTATCTGCACCTCCACCCATCTGGAGCCGGGGCCTAACACCGTTATGTGCAGGCTCTCGTAGCCATTGCTCTTAGGCACCGATATCCAGTCTTTCAGCCTGACGGGGTTCGGCTTGTACATGTCGGTTACTATCGAGTAGGCACGCCAGCACTC
>SFOL01000012.1 GCA_004552385.1 Bacteroidales bacterium
CTTCGTTAAGCTCGACACCGACAGGAATTTCCTTGTCAGGTGACGCGAAGTCTCTCTCTCTTGTATCATATATTGTTGTGAGCCATGAACATGAAAGAAATACTCTCTTATTTCATTAAAGGACTGCTCTATCTGGTGCCTTTGGCCGTCACGGTCTATGTCCTCGTGGCGGTCATCAGGTTTGCTGACTCCATTTTTGCGGGAATTCCCATCGTCAGCCATGTGCCGGGGCTGGGGCTCATCCTGGTTCTTGTCCTTGTCACTATAGTCGGCTACCTGGGCAGCAGGCTTGTCACACCGCAGTTCGTCTCCTGGTTCAACAGGGCGATAGCACGCGTCCCGCTTGTCAAGCTCATCTATACCTCCATCCGCGACCTGATGCGAGCTTTCGTGGGCGATAAGCGAAAGTTCAATAAGCCCGTCATCGTCAGCTTGGATCGAGATGGTATAAACAACCGCCTTGGTTTCATAACTCAAGAGGATCTGTCGTCGCTCGGCCTCGACGGCATGATCTCCGTCTATTCCCCATACCCCTATTCCGTCATGGGCGACCTTATTATCGTACCGCGGTCTCAGGTGCGCCCCATCAACGCCCAGCCTGCCGAGGTGATGAAGATGCTCGTCTCGGGTGGCGTGTCTCTGCCCGGGACTGGCGATGACACGGATGCCGCCGAAAATAAATAATGCGCTTGGATGAATTTTCTTTACCTTTCTCTTGCGCATATCGTTTCAAACGCATAATTTTGCACTCGTCAAAAGGACATTTGGGGGTATAGCTCAGTTGGCTAGAGCGTTTGAATGGCATTCAAAAGGTCACGGGTTCGACTCCCGTTATCTCCACCTTATCTCAAGATAGAGATGCGGTCAGGTCAAGAGTGGATGGATTTGCTACTTGCAACCACTTTAAAAAAGTGCTAAAGTGCTTTATTGAACTTTTCCGCTTTTTTATCTCAGGCTCTTAGAAAGCTCGCCTCTCAACTTGAGGCGAGCTTTTCTTTTTTTGCATTTTATATTTCTGCCGATGTCATACTTCTTCACGTCGGAGTCCGTCTCCGAGGGGCACCCCGACAAGGTGGCCGACCAAATTTCAGACGCCGTTCTTGACGCGCTCCTTATCCAAGACGAGGAGAGCAAAGTCGCTTGCGAGACGCTCGTCACCACGGGTCTCACTGTTTGCGCTGGCGAGCTCTCTACAAACGGTTACGTCTCGGTGCAAGATGTGGCGCGCCGCGTCATTGACTCTATAGGATACAACAAGAGTGAGTACCAGTTCGATGCGCAGTCTTGCGGCGTCATATCCGCACTCCATGAGCAGAGCCACGACATCAACCAGGGAGTCGTCCGAGCCGACAGGGAGAAGCAGGGCGCGGGAGACCAGGGCATGATGTTCGGCTACGCCTGCCGCGACACCGAGGAGCTCATGCCGCTTCCCGTCTACCTCGCCCACAGGCTGCTTGAAGAGCTCAGCGCAATTCGCCGCGAGGGTAGGGTCATGACCTACTTGCGTCCCGACTCCAAGAGCCAGGTCACCATAGAATATTCCGATGACAACAAACCCCTGCGCGTCGACACCATTGTAGTCTCGACACAACATGACGACTTTGCGCCCGAGAGCCAGATGCTCGACGTCATCAGCCAAGATGTCAAGAATATCCTCCTGCCGCGCGTCAAGGCTCTGCTCCCTGCCAACGTGGCCGCACTTTTTGACGACGATGTCGTTATTCTCGACAACGCCACCGCGGGCCGCGCTGAAGACGCCGACAAGCTCAAGCTCTTTGTCAATCCGACTGGCAAATTCGTCATCGGCGGACCTCATGGAGACACGGGTCTTACAGGTCGTAAGATAATTGTGGACACCTATGGAGGAAAAGGAGCCCATGGCGGCGGCGCTTTCTCTGGCAAAGATCCGTCCAAGGTCGACCGTTCCGCCGCCTATGCGGCTCGTCACGTGGCCAAAAACCTCGTGGCCGCCGGCGTGGCGGACGAGGTCCTCGTCGAGGTGGCCTACGCCATCGGCATCGCTGAGCCCGTCGGTCTCTACGTCAACACCTATGGCACTGCCCATGTCTCCATGTCCGATGGGGATATTGCCGCCAAAGTTCTCAATATATTCGACATGCGCCCCTACGCCATTATCGAGCGTTTTAAGCTGAAGAACCCTATATACGAGCCAACCGCGTCATACGGACACTTCGGCCGCAAGCCTCAGGAGAAGGACGTGACTATCAATGTCAACGGCCGCACGTTAACCAAACACGTCGAGCTCTTCACGTGGGAGAAGCTCGACTACGTCGCCAAGGTGAAAGAATCTTTCGGACTGTAAGCCTCGGCGGTTCAAGCGCTGTGTATGTCAAAGCCGGCCGGCGGTGCGCCATGTGTGCCGTCGGCCGGCATCTTTTTGTCCAATGTCAGGTGGGAAACCCATGCCTGTATCTCGTCGCCGGTTTTGGCGGGCATGCCGGCAGGTTATCTATCTCGAATGCGGATCTGTGCGCGGCGGGCGCTCCTCCATGCGGGCCATCATGTAGACACCGCTCCCAGGTCGCCATCCGTTGGTTGTAAGAAAAAACATCGCCCTCCCCGCATTCGCTGGGAGGGCGATGTTTTTTTTGAAGGGCGGAGGCCGGCTACAGTATCTTGCCAGTCTTAAATATTCTGCCCACTATCTCGTCTATTATCGGAAGATCAGATTCCGGCCACGCCAGACTCATCAGCTGCATGGGCATGAACCACTCCGCGCGAGAATGGTGCGTCAACTCCACGCTGCCGTTTACAATTTCAGCAAGAAAAGGGTATATCTTATAGCTTTTTTCCTCCGAAGCTTGCACCATGAACGTCTTCAGCTCGTCCACCACGTGGATGCTCAGGTTCAGCTCCTCTTGCACGCGCCTGACCACGCAGTCCACGGGGCTCTCGCCTTTTTGCGGCTTGCCACCAGGAAACTCCCACGCCCCGCTGTTTGATACGCGCTCGTTCCTGTTGGCCGCCAGTATCATGCCCTCGCGGACTATCACGGCGCACGACACGTCGATTATCTGCATCATTAGTCTCAGTTTCTATTCTTCTTTCTCGGCATGCGTCTTGCTCACGCCTGTGCCTCTGTTACGCACGCCACTCGGTAATGTTCTGATGTTAACATTTGCCAATCGGGGTGATTCGCATCATTGGCGGCATTTTAAGGTTGACTTGTTTCTCCTGGCGTCCTTAATACTCGGTCTTGTCCGTCTTTGCGTCCCACGCCTTGAATGTCTCAATGGCCTCTTCGCCCAGCATGCGCTCCTGCGGAATGGCCCGCTCGCGCTCCGGCAGGCTTAGCTGCTGATATATGAACGAGTCGTCGAAGTTGATTTTTGCCGCGTCGGCCTTAGTGTTCCCGTAAAATATTTTGGATATGTGGGCCCAGTATATCGCGCCAAGACACATGGGGCAGGGCTCGCAAGACGTGTATATCTCCGCCCCGCGCAAGTCGTAAGACCCTTCGTGGAGGGCGGCGTCGCGTATGGCCTTAACCTCGGCATGCGCCGTCGGGTCGTTCTCTGCCGTCACGCGGTTCACGCCGCGGCCTATCACTTTCCCGTTCTTCACGACGATGGCGCCGAAAGGGCCGCCGCCTTCCGCCACGTTCGACGTCGCCATGCGTATGGCCTCGCGCATATATGTCTCCTTGTCCATAATGTTCTCTTTTATATGTCAGACCTGTCCTCGCCTCCGCGTCCAGCGCCTCCTTGCCCCGCCGTGTGGGAGCGTTGAATGCGCATCCGCGTCTTTAAGGATCGGCCGTTATTGAGTCCGCATCATCACAAATATACGAAATTGTTGACGAAAACATTTATTTGCCCCTTTTCGCACGCCATGCGTAAACACAATTTGCCCCTCGTAAAGGCTATTTGTTAACCTTCCGAGGGGCAAATTATCGTCAGACAATGAGCGTCTGCCGAAAATTCCGCCGAGACTTAGGCTGTAACCTCTTTCTCGATGGCGAGCTTACCGCGGTAGTATCCGCACTCACCGCAGACGGTGTGGAGCTTGATGGTTGCACCGCAGTTTGAGCAAACGCCGAGGGCGGGAGCTACTGCCTTGTAGTGCGTGCGACGCTTGTCGCGACGGGTTTTCGAATGGTTTCGCTTAGGATGTGCCATTTCTTTTTGTTTTTATTGGTTTGATATCTTGTGCGTTTTCATTTTCCCGCCGTTCGCCGACGGGTCAAAACGCCCGTAAAAGTCACTCTCTGTTTTTCAGTTGAGCCAAAGCCGCCCATCGGGGGTCTACCACGTCGCCGCTCGCCTCCTGGGCCTCTTTTCTCTTGCGCTCCAAGTCCTCTTCGCTCCTCACGACGTATTTCTCAAGTTCATTGAGCATTGACGGGTCGCAAGTGGGATTCCCGTCGTCGTCAAGAGGGTGCTCGCAACGGAGCGGGATCATCACGCAGGCCATCTCGTATATCCACTGCGACAAGTCCAGCCTGTCTTCGGCCATGTCGACTTCAAACAGATCGTCGTCGAGCTCCTCGAACTTCTCGCCGAGCTTCAGCGTGATGCGCTCGCCACAATCCTCTATGGGGTAGTCGAACCACCCGAGGCATACGTCGCACTGGAGGCGGAGCGTGCCGCTGATGTCAAAATCAAGCGTCATCATCTCGTCGTTCTTGTGCGCCTGCACGTCGACCTCCAGCTTGCCATGATCTACAAGCGCATTCTCCACGCGCCCGAAGAGGTCGTCGCCACACTCGAAGTGGAATGCGTGATCTCCGTTTTCCAAACGCCTTAGTGGTATGCTGTAATCTGCTTGCTCCATTGGGGTTTTCGCAATTTGCGGTGCAAAGTTAGTAAAAATATCTTTTCGTCAACTATCAGAGCCCCGCAAGCCGCGCCCTTTTCCGACTCTTTTTGCCCTCGTTTGTTCTTGGAAATAGAAAAACCCCGCCATCTCGGCCTCCAAGCAAGCACCCGGAGGTGGTGAGTCTGGCGGGGAGTAATTGTTGACTATTGTTTCCCCGGTCGAGTCCGGCTCTGCCTATGCGGCCGTGGCGCAGCTCTCGCCCATGGTCATCCGCTCGCCCATTTTGAGCGCTTTCTCGTTGGCGGGCAGCAACTTATGGTACCGCTCGGGCAATGTCTTCTTCAGGCTTTCCATTATGGCGTCGTTGTCGAGTATCTTGTCGACGCTAAGCAGTGCGCCAAGTACCATTATGCCCGTCATTTTCTGGAGTCCGTTGGCGTTGGCCGTCTCTGTGGCGTCCACGCCATACACCCTGATGTCGGTCCGGGTGGGCTTCTTCTGTATGCCGTATTTGTCATACATCAGTATCCCGCCCGGCTTCACGCGGCTCTCGAATTTGGTCAGACTCTGCTGGTTGAGGGCTATCACCACGTCGTATGTGTCCACGATCGGCGAGCTTATCCGCTCGTCTGATATCACGACGGTCACGTTGCTCGTGCCGCCCCTCTGCTCCGGGCCATAGCTCGGCAGCCATGTCACCTCTTTGCCGCGCAGCACGCCGCCATAGGCCAACGTCTTGCCCATCGAGAGGACGCCTTGCCCTCCGAATCCGGCTATCAGAATCTCGTTTGTCATCCTCATTCTTGTTTTTTTGACGGCTCTGGCCTCCTGCGGTTAAAACCTCAGAGCCCTGTCGCCTATGTTCTCTTGGGCGGGGGCCTCATATGGGTGGGCCTCCATTTTCTTGTCGAGGGCTTTCAGGGTGCCCATCTTCATGCTTTTCATCCTTTCGTCCAGCCATGCGTTGGCGTCGTGCGGGGTCATCTTCCAGCCCGAGCAGCACGTGCCCATGAACTCTATGACGCTCGTGCCGCGCTTGGCCAGCGTGTTCTCAAAGGCGCGGCGCACGGCTTTCTTGGCGTGGATGACGTTCTTGTAGCTCGTCACGCACTCGCGGCTCACGAAGCACGTGCCCTCCGTCTTGCACAGCAGGTCGGTTATGGGCAGCGGGTAGCCGTTCAGCTCCACTGTGCGGCCGTCGGGGCACGTCACCGTCTTCATGCCAAGCGGGGTGGTGGGGGCCATCTGGCCGCCCGTCATGCCATACACCGCGTTGTTCACGAAGATTATGGTTATGTTTTCGCCCCTATTGCAGGCGTGTATGACCTCAGTCGTGCCTATTGCGGCCAATTCGCCATCGCCCTGGTAGGTGAACACCATCTTGCCCGGGTTCAGCCGGTTCACAGCCGTGGCCACGGCTGGCGCGCGACCGTGGGCGGCCTCCACCCAGTCAATGTCTATGTAGTTGTATATGAACACAGAGCATCCCACGGGGCTTATGCCTATGACGTTGTCGTCAAGGTGCATGTCGCTCAACACGTCGGCCACGATCTTGTGTATCGTGGCGTGGGAGCATCCGGGGCAGTAGTGCATGTCGGCGCCCGTCATCAGGCGCGGGCGCTTGTACACTATGTTGTCGTCTATCCTGAGTCTGTTCGGTTCCATCTTCCCTCGCTCTTTCTTTACAGGTTCTTTTCTTTGGCCATCTTTCTGGCGGCCTCTACTATCTCGGTTGGCGTCAGTATTACTCCGCTGCCGAGTCTGCCGAAGTGCTCCACGGGGATGCGCCCGTCCACGGCCAGGCGGACGTCGTCTATCATCTGGCCGGCGTTCAGCTCCACCACAAGCATGGCCTTCGCCCGCGACGCTGCCTTCGACAGGGCCTCTTTGGGGAATGGCCACAGTGTTATTGGCCTCAGGAGCCCCATCTTGAGCCCCTTGGCGCGGGCCATCTCCACCGCCTTGGTGCACACTCTCGCCGACGAGCCGAACGCCACGAGGATTATGTCGGAGTCGTCCGTCATAATCTCCTCGTACCTCACGCACTCCCTCTCGGCCTTGGCGTAGCGGTTCTCGCGGTCCTGGTTCTTCGCCTCCATTACGGCGGGGTCGAGCTCCAGGCTCGTGATGCGGTTTTTCTCCATGCGGTGGCGCATGGTGCCGTTGGCCGCCCACGGGGCGCGCTCCTCCACCTGGGCCTGCGTTAGCCTCGGCCTCGCCGCGGGGAGCACCACTTTCTCCATCATCTGGCCTATGGTCCCGTCGGCCAGTATCATGGCCGGGTTGCGGTATTCAAACGCCCAGTCGAATGCCACGGACACGAAGTCTGCCATCTCCTGCACGCTCGCCGGCGCCAGCGTGAAGACGTGGTAGTCGCCGTGACCGCCGCCCCTGACGGCCTGGTAGTAGTCGCCCTGGCTCGGCTGAATGGTGCCGAGGCCGGGGCCGCCCCTCATCACGTTGACGATCAGGCCGGGCAGGTTGGCTCCGCACATGTATGATATCCCGCCCTGCATGAGGCTTATGCCAGGGCCTGACGACGACGTCATGGCCATCCGACCCGTGGCGGCGGCCCCGTATACCATGTGGATGGCGCCAATTTCGCTCTCCGCTTGTATCACGGTCATGCCTGTCGAGGTCCATGGCCTCTCGGCCATCAGGGTCTCCAATATCTCGCTCTGGGGCGTTATGGGGTAGCCGAAGTAGGCGTCAGCGCCGCACCGTATGGCGGCCATCGCCAAGGCCTCGTTGCCCTTCATCAGTCTTACGTCTTTGCTCATTGCTTCTCTTGCAGCTCCTCCTGGAGCACCTGCGGCACCTTCGAGCGCCTGTATACCGTTATGCAGCCGTCGGGACATATAAGGGCGCAGCTCGCGCAGCCTATGCAACGGTCCGGCGCTGTCTGTTCCGAGTGGCGGAACCCGCGCAGGTTGACACCCTCCGACAGGCGCAATGTGTGGGCGGGGCACTCGTATACGCACAGCTCGCACCCTTTACACCGCTCGGTGTCTATGTCCACGACTCCTTGCTGCAGGGTGGCGTGGACTGCGCGCAGCACCACCTGGTGCGCCGCGTCGGCTATGCTGTTTTTTTGTGCCATTTCAATTCTTCGTTATCGGTGGCTCTCCCGGCCACAGCTCGTATGCAAAGAAAAAGATGCGGCGCGCCATGTCCAATGCGTATGTTACGCCGAGGAGCCAACAAGTGGCCGTGGTGGCGGTTTTTGGGGTGAAATCCCGTTATGCGTGGCGAGCTTTCGGGGCTGTGCCATGCCGTTTGGGGTGAAAAATGGCATGCCGGTCCCGCCGTCCTGTTATTTTCTCGCTATCGTTCGCGCGTGTCCGGCGGCTCTGCGCCGCGTTCGTATTCTGCGCGCGCGGTGGTGTCGCACGCTCCTGGCGCATGCTCTTTTTTAGGCGTGACATGTCTTCCGGCGTTGGGCGTCGGGTAGGGGGCGCGGCGGCGCGTCATAAGCGTGGCGAAGCCCCCCTCCGCACTTTATGCGCGGAGGGGGGCTTCGCCAGCCTCTGTTGTCCTGGGGCGTTACTGGTTTCGCAATGCCTTGCCGAGCTCGGGAATCTCCCGCCCGATCTCCTTGGCGGCCATGCCGGCCACTATCGTCGCGCCTTCCACGTTCAGGTGGGTGTTGTCCTTTTTACCGTCGGGGTAGGCCTCGACTGTCCCGGGCTCAGCCCAGACGTATAGTTCGCGGCTCTTCTGCGGGCCGTATCCTTGCACCAGCTCGCGGGTCATCCCGTTCATGTCTATGAAAATAGCGCCTTCTTCCTCGGCAGCTTTGCGCGCGGCGGCCAGATATTCGCCGTGCGTCTCTATCAGGCTGTCGCCCTCGGCCTCGAGCATCTCGGCTTGGCCCGCCTTGTCGTCCTGCCCTATGGCGTCGGCCACTTTGGCGAAGTTGCGCCTGACGATCGAGCTGCATATAATAGGTGTCGCGCCCTTCTCTCTTGCCTCGCGAGCGAAGCGGCGAAGATTCTCCACGTAGTCCCCCCATGGCTCCGTGTGGCGGGCCGAGTCGGCTTTCTCGTCGTTGTGGCCAAACTGTATTACCACGTAGTCGCCTTTCGCGAGCGAGTCGCGCACGGTGTCCCATCGCCCTTGATCAATGAAACTCTTGGTCGAGCGGCCGTTCACGGCGTGGTTGTGCACCACGACGGTGCTGTCGAACCACAGAGGCAGCATCTGCCCCCACCCGCGCTCCTGATTGCCTTTGGCCAGAGGCTTGTTGGCCATGGTCGAGTCGCCAATCATGTATACGTTCTTCTTGGCCACGGTCGAGTCGCTGCAGGCGTATGCGGCGGCGATGCCGGCGATGGCCAGTGCGGCCAGTCCTTTTCTCATAATAGTCAGTCGTGTTTTGTGAAAATTTTTGATGCGGCGGGATGTTCCCGCCTTTTAACATTTCTCCGCGAAAGTAGTAATCTTGGGTCTCGTTATGTCACTTTGTGTGATGAAAAAGAAAAAAAAATCGGGCGACCATGTGCGTTCGCGCTGATTTATTTGCTATCTTGGCACTCGATTTCGGACGTATTCCGCGGTGGGATGCGCTGAGTCGTCGCATTGCTTGATTGTAACGTATAGTTAAACACACCTTATGGAAGCCAAAAAAACACCTAAGGCCGACTTGGAGAACAAGAAGATTCTCTTCTCTGAGATCGGTCTGGCTGTGGCCCTCGGCATCACTCTGGCTGCTTTCGAGGCAACGTCGCAAGACGTTACCATTCAGAACCTTGAGGTTCAGCAGGAGGAGGTCGTCGAGGAGGAGATGGTTCCTGTGACTACGCAGGACCAGGTAAAACCGCCACCACCACCACCTCCACCACCTCCAGTGGCCGAGTCCCTCAATATCGTCGACGACAACACCGAGGTAGCTGAGGATTTCGACTTCAACTCCGAGATGGAAGAGGACGCCGAGGTCGAGATCCGAGAGGTTGAGGCCGAGGTCGTCGAGGAGGAGGAGCCTGCTGAGCAGGAGGTCTTCCTTATCGTTGAGCAGATGCCTGTGTTCCCCGGTGGCGACGCCGAGCTCCGCAAATATCTCGCTCAGTCGGTCAAGTACCCTGTCATCGCGCAGGAGAACGGCATTCAGGGCCGCGTCTTCGTCAAGTTCGTCATCGCTGCCGATGGCTCCGTGACGAATGTCGAGGTTGCCCGTCCGTTCGACCCGAACCTTGACAAGGAGGCGGTACGTGTCGTCAAGTCCATGCCTAAGTGGACTCCTGGCAAGCAGCGCGGCAAGGCGGTGCGTGTGTCCTACACCGTGCCTATCAACTTCGTGCTTCAGTAGTCTGACCTTCGGGTCACGACACGACTCTGAAATATTAAGGCCTGATGCTCATCCGAGCGTCAGGCCTTGTCTTTTCCCCGACGTTATGCCAAGGCTTGCTCCTAAACTCCCCTTCCGCCCCATGTCCTGCGGCGGAAGCTCACACCGGCGCCGGCGCCACTCCCCGACACCGCTAACGCATCACGGCTCCGCCCGCCAAGTCACACGATCATAGCCGCTGTTCCGGCGCACATCCTCCCCAACTCGCCCCTGCCTCGCGGCACTTATGCCCCAATTGTCATAAAAAAGGCAAATCTCAATTGCCAATTGTCAATTGTCAAGTAACTTTGCGCCCGATTGCCGCAGCCGCGCCTCGCCAAAAGGATAGCGGCCACGGCGCAATAGAATCATTAAGATACACAAAAATGGATGTCGTCAGCACTGTCGCGGAGCTCAAAGCCCGCGTGGCGGATGCCCGTAAGGCCGGCCTCTCTGTCGGACTCGTGCCCACAATGGGCGCACTCCACGTCGGCCACCTCTCGCTCGTCAAGAGGGCGTGCGCCGAGAACGATTTCGTCGTGGTGAGCGTCTTCGTCAACCCTACGCAATTCAACAACCCTGAGGATCTGCGCACCTACCCCCGCACCCTCGATGCCGATGTCGACCTTCTCAGCGCCAACACGTCGGCTGCCGTGGTTTTCGCGCCCGCTCCACAGGAGGTCTACCCCCAGCCGGACACGCGAGTGTTCTCTCTCGGACCCGTGGCCGAGGTCATGGAGGGGGCGCACAGGCCTGGCCACTTCAACGGGGTCTGCCAAATCGTCTCAAAGCTCTTCGCCTACGTCTCGCCGGATAAGGCATACTTCGGAGAGAAGGACTTTCAGCAGATCGCGGTCATTCGCCAGATGGTCAAGATATGCGACTTCAAGCTCGACATAATCTCTTGCCCCATTGTCCGCGAAGCCGACGGTCTCGCAGTCTCGAGCCGCAACACACTCCTGACGCCCGAACACCGCAAGGCAGCCCCGCGCATACACGCAGTCCTTGAGGAGTCTAAGGCGCTCGTCGGGCGGATGACCCCGGCTGAACTCATTAAGTGGACGACAGACAAGATCAACCAGGATCCGCTACTCTGCGTCGAGTACTACGAGATTGTCGACGCGCTCACGCTTCAGCCCATCGGCGACTGGTCCGAGTCCGACGCGCCGCACGGGTGCATAACCGTGCAGGCCGGCAACGTAAGGCTCATTGACAACATTTCGCTCAAGTAACACACTCACCCCCAAGCACGCTATCATGTTCGTCACACTGATGAAGTCCAAAATCCACGACGTGTCGGTCACCCAGAGTGACCTTAACTACGTCGGGAGCATCACTATAGACGAGGACTTAATGGACGCCGCCGGCATAATGCGCAACGAGAAGGTCCAGGTGGTCAATAATAACAATGGTGAGAGGCTCGAGACATACGCCATCCCCGGCCAGCGCGGCTCAGGGGTAATATGCCTCAACGGGGCGGCGGCTCGCAAGGTGGCCGTCGGAGACGTGGTCATCATCATCTCTTACGCCATGATGACTGAGGACGAGGCCAGGGCTTTCAAGCCCAAGGTCATATTCCCCGACACCCTTACGAACAAGCTCGTGCTTTGATGCGTCACTTTCCCGGGCGCTTGCCTAATATTTTAAAAGGCTGGGCGGATGGCGGTTTGCACGTCTTCTGTCTGGCTTTTTTCGTTTATATGCTCACTGTCGGCCCCGCCGTGTCTCTTTGGGATTCTGGCGAGTTCGTCTGTTGCGCTGCGGGTCTTGATGTCGGCCATCCGCCCGGCGCGCCGCTCTATTGGCTTCTCTTGCGGCTTGCCGTCATCCTTGCGCCAGCGGGCTCGGCCGCCATGGCCTGCTCGGTGGTTTCCGCCCTGTGCTGCGCCGGCGCTGCGGCGGTGCTTTCGCTTGTGGCGCGCGAGGTTCTCTTGTGGTGGGCTGAGGGGGGCGCGGCCCCGTCTCGCGCCTCGCTCCTTGTGGCTCAGACTGCGGCAGGCCTCTCTTGGGCGTTCGCTGACAGCGTGTGGGCGGCGGCTGTCGAGACCGAGGTCTATGGCGCGGCCGCCCTCATGTCTTTCTCTGTGCTTCTGCTCGCCATGCGGTGGCGCCGGACGGGGGGCGGGCGGCTTGTCGCCTTGGCCTGTCTGCTTGTCGGGTGCTCGGCCGGCGTCCATTGGCTCGGCTGGATTCTTCTCCCTGTCTCGTTCGCCGTGGTGGGTTCCAGGTTCAGCCGGCGCGCCGTTGTCATAGGCTTTTTTGCCGGCCTCGCCGCTGTCGCGCTTCTTGTCTGGCTCGCGTCGGGTCATTTTTTCGATCTCGCTTTCCTGTGCGACGTCGCCGCCGTCAACGTGCTCGGCCTGCCGGTTGGCGCGGGGTGGGGTGTTGGCGCGCTTATCGTCCCCGTCGCGCTTCTGTTGGCGGCAGCCGCCTGGCGCGGCAGGATGGCGGGGCGGTGCGCGGCGGGGTGCCTCCTCGTCTCGCTCGGCTTCCTCTCCTATGCCGTTCCGCTGCTCCGCGGCGGTGTGGCGGAGGTCAGCGTAGGCGCTCCGTCTGACGCCCAGAGGCTATCGGACTATATGGCCCGCAGCCAATATGGCGAACGCCCGTTGCTCCGCGGCCCGTCTTACGCCTCGCGACCCGACGGTTTCGTCTACGAGGCGCGCATGGATTATTCCGACTCGCTCGGACGGTATGTGCCGGTGGCGCGCCCTGCCGACTATTCATTCCCGAGCTCGCAGATGTCATTTTTCCCGCGGATGACTTCCAGAGCCGACGAGGCCTTGTGGGCCTATAATGTCTGGGCTTCGCCGAGCGGTTGGCCGGACTCCATCCCGTCTTTTGCCGACAATTTGCGCTTCTTCTTCTCCTATCAGCTCAACCATATGATGTTGCGCTACGTCATGTGGAACTTCTGCGGCCGTCAGAACTCATTAATCGGCGATGGCGGCTACCTTTCCGGCAATTTCATTTGCGGCATACGTCCGCTTGACGACGCCCGCCTCCACATGGTGGAGTACGATTCGCCCGCCGACGGCATGTTCGCCCTCTTTGGCATACCTCTCGTCCTCGCCTTGGCGGGGCTCGTCGTCGCAGTGCGCCGAGCCCGCCTCCGCGTCTCGTTCGTGCTGCTCGTCTGGCTGCTCTTGGCGGGGCCGGCTTTGGTCGTGTTCCTTAATGTCCCGCCTTTTGAGCCGCGGGAGCGCGATTACGTCTTCTTGCCGCTTTTTGGAGTTCTTTGCGTCTTCATCGCCATCGCCCTGTGGCGAGTCTACTCTTCCTTGCGGGCGCGCGTCTCTTCCCGAGGCCTTTCGCTGGCTTGGACTTCGGCTCTCGCCATCGCAGTGCCGGCTCTCATGGCTTGCCAGGGCTTCGCGCCCCACGACCGCTCGGGCGATAATCTTGTTGACGACCTTTCTGTCAGCGTGCTCAACCTTTGCCCGCCTAACTCGGTCATTGTCGTTGGCGGCGATAACGATACATACCCTTTGTGGTATGCGCAGCAGGTCCTCGGTTGCCGGCGCGATGTCCGTGTTGTCAATTTCGGACTTCTTTCGTCAGACTGGTATGTGGGGCGGATGATGAAGCCGAGCCGCGGGGCGGACGCTCTCGTCATGACACACGGAGCGTTGGCCCTCAGGCGTCAATTGCAACCGGCGTGGCTGCTGCCCGGCGCCGTGCCAGACACTTTGCCGCTCTCTTCTTTACGCCGTGCCGCCTCAACCGAGCTTGGCGAGAGTTTCTACCTGCCTACGTCGAACGTCAGCATCCGCATCGCCGGCCAGCCCGTCACTCTCAGCGTGGGCAAGCAGTCTCTCGAGCCCGCCGAGCTTCTCCTGCTCGAGATCCTTGACGAGAACCCCTCGCGCCCCGTCTGCCTCATGCCCGACGTCATACCCGCCGCCGAGCTTGGTCTTGCCCCCTACGTCCACGACGTTGGCCCCTTGGCCTACGTTGAGCCTGACACGGCTGCCATCTCCCCTCTCCGCCGTTGGCAGCTGCTTCACGGCGCGGTGAGCCTGCCCGATGCGCAGGACTATTGCCCGTCGCCAGACGAGGCCGATCAGCTCTCCCGCCTGCGCCTGCGCTCGTTCTGCGCCTCCGTGGCCGAGGAAGCCATCGCACGGGGAGACACCGATGCCGCGCTCACGGCGCTACGCTCCTCGCTCTCGTGGCAGCCGGCCGATTGCGGCGCGCCCGATGCCGACGCTTTGCGTGTGGCCAGGCTGCTTTATCGTGCCGGCGATGTCTATCTGTCACGCAAAGTGCTCACCACGCTCGCCTCGCGTCTCTCGCTCTCGCTCCGCAGGGCGCAAGCCCTCAGCCCGCACGCCCCCGCCACGGCCCATGCGCTCGCCGCGGGGCTAGCACCATTGGCGCTTGACCTTGTCGACGCTCTCCGCGAAACTGGCAATGCCGATGTAGCCATAGCGCTCGCCAACATCATCTCATCTTTGCCTGTCGCGGACTGAAACATTATAGGGCTGGTTGCGTAAATTATTCGCGGATGCGTGAAGACATTTTGCGCATCTTTTTTATAAATCACGAATGTCGGCCGACTCTCAAATATTAGACAAACTCATAAATTCTGGCGTCTTCCTTTGGGATGCCTCAGAAAAACGTGTCTTCGAGATTAGCGACAACTTTCGTGACTTCCTTGGCCTCCGTTCCAATTGCGTTGACGCCCGAACCCTTCTACAATTCCTTTCGCAGGAAAGCATCGACTCCACGTATCGCAAGGTGAGCCTCGGTGCCAAAGATTGGCGCTCCTTTTTCGTCATCGGCGGGCGCGAGTATTGTGTCAGATTCGCCAGGCTCGCCCGGTATTATGATTCCGATGGAGTGCGCCACTCTGCCGGCACGGCCAGCGTCGAGACTGACCCGCCAAGTCTGGCGACGGTGGCCGGCCAGAACGCGGCCAAGGCTCCTGTTTCGATTTTTGACGACCACAGTGTCGAGAGCTTCCGCAGGCCGAAAGACGTCAGGCAGGCCGACGTCTATGACCTGATGGCCGAGATGGTTAAAGCCTTCCGCGCACATTTCCCGCCCGACGTCGTGGTGTCGGTGTGGATGCGCGTTGCCGATGAATACCTGTGCGTGGCCGTGTCGGGTAAAATTTTGACCGCGGAGAGGCAAGACGTGTTCCGTGTCGGGTTCCGCCACCGCTCAAAAGTCGTCGACGAGGTCATAAAGACCTATGGGGTGCAAGTCTTCGCCTCCATGGAGCCCTTCACCGCCATTTCGCGCATGGAGGTCGTCGCGATTCACTTGTCAGGCTTGCGTTGCGGGGCGGTCTCGACCGTAAGGTCCATTGACACGGGCGACCCATGGGGCTTCGTGGCATGCGTCTCTTCCAGGGTCAGGGATTGGAGCGCCGATGAGCGCCAGCGCATCCAGTTGCTGTCCGACTCGCTCTCTGTCTTCCTCGCGCAGTCTGACGCCTACTCACAAGTGGCCCACAATCTGCTCCTCTCGCAGCTGGCGTGCGAGGCGGGTGGTCTCTATACTTGGCAGTGGGATGTCGTGGCTCACAAGAGGTCGGTCCTGATGGCCGACGGCACTCTTGCCGATGCCCCGTACGAGCTCCTGGCCCACCACGATGACCGCGCGTCTCTACTGACCGCCTACGCGTCTGTCGAGTGCGGCCGAAAGTCGGCGTTCCGCCTCAAAGCCAGGCTCAGGCTCGCTCCCGGTGCCGCCGTCAAGTGGTACGAAGTCTCGGCTCGCCGAGTATCATCGGGCCCCGACGGGCAGGCCTCCATGATCGTGGGCGTGGCCCGAGACATCGACGAGATTGTCCGCGCCGAGTACAATAAGCAGAAAGACATTGCCAAGCGCAATGATATTTACAACAAGATGCCCGCCGTCATCGCACTTTGCGACCCGCAGGGGCGGCAGGAGTATCTTAACGACAGGGCGCTCGTCGTCTTTGGAATAAGGACCGTCGAGGAGAGGCTGGGTGTCAACATCTTTGACAGCCCGCTGATCTCGGAAGAACAAAAGACGGCCATAAAGGTGAACGACAGCTGCTCTTTCGACTTCATCTACGATTTCCGTAAGGTCACCCAGGCCGGATACTACCGCACCATGCGCTCCGACGTGGTCGAGATGAACGTGCGCTCCGCGAAGCTCTACACGGGCGGAGTCATGACGGGCTTCCTCTTCGTCTTTACCGACCTCTCGCTCGTCGCGGGACACAAGAGGCGGCTCAAGCTTTTCAACGGTTTCTTCTCCGAGATAGGCAAATTTTCCAAAATTGGCATATGCCAGTTCGGCCCAGGCGGCTTCTTCTCGGAACAGTGGAATATCAACCTCGCCGTCAGTGGTGAGGTCAACCCGCACCGCCGCATGATCGAGTCGCAGGCCGTGTGCACTGCTGATATTGAGGCTATTAACGCAGCCCTCTCGTCCATGTACGACCATAAGATTACGCACTACAAGCGCGATGCAAGGGTCAGGCACGCCGACGGCGAGCACATCATATCGCTCAGCTTCTCATATTCAGAGGTCGTCAACGCCATCACGGCCGTCTCTGTCGACGTCTCCGACGCTCACGAGAAGGAGGAGGCTCTCGTCAGGGCTTTGCGAAAGGCGGAGCAGGTCGAGAGTATGCGCTCCCGATTCTTCAACAGCATTAGCCACGAGCTGCGGACACCGCTCAACTCCATCGTCGGCTTCTCCGACCTCATTGCGCAGACTCAGGTACATGGCGACTTTGCGCGCTACGCTGGCATCATAAGGCGAAGCAACGCGCAGCTCCTCAATCTCGTCGACGGCATCATGGAGCTCTCACAGTTGCAGACGGGCAACCGGTACTTCACAAGGCAGATGGTTGAAGTCGACTCCATCGTATCCGACATTCATGAGCGGATGAATGGTCAGCAGGGTGTCAACGTCCGTTTCCTCGCACCGCACGATCAGAAGATGAACGGTCTCAAGGCGCCGCTCGACATTGTCGCCACTTCTCAGATCATTTGCAAGATGGTCGCTAACGCTTTCCATTTCACCAAGAGCGGGTGCGTCATGCTCTGGTGCAGCGTGGAGGGCGGCAACGTCGTCTTCCATGTCTCAGACACGGGGTGCGGAATTCCTGCCGACAAGCTCGAGTCCATATTCGACGTGTTCGAGAAGGTTGACGTTTTTGGCTCTGGCGCGGGGCTCGGGCTGACGGTGTGCCGCGAGCTCGCCCATCAGCTTGGTGGCGAGGTCGGGGTCGAATCGGCTGTCGGGCGTGGCTCCCACTTCTGGCTTTCGTTGCCTATGTTCGCCGACGAGGCGTCGACGGCCGACAAGTCCGCCACTCCAAGACCAAACATCGTCATTCTGCCTCATAACCAGGATCTCACGATCGCCGTGTCGCTCCTCATGCCGCAGTGCAACGTCTTCAGCTGCTCCAGGAACGAGTTCCCGAAGGTCTGGATGGACAACCGCCCCAGGCTCTCTGTCATTGACGTCAGGGAGTGCCCCGACGTCGCAATCCATTATGTCGAGAACGTCAGGGCTTTCGGCGACGACTATGTCGCGCTTGTCATCAACACGCCCGATAGTGGCATAGCCGAGGCCGACCTGCTCAGTGCCGGCGCGGCGTCTGTCGTCATGGCGCCGCTTACCGAGACGTCGCTCGCCCACGCCATCTCAAGGCTTGTCGAGGGCGGGCTTGTGCGTATGCCTGTTGCCGACTGCAAGCGAATAATCTCTTAGCTATTTCTCATCCTTATGCGTAAGCGTTTTCTCCCTCCCGGGGGGCGCATCGCCATCGTATCCCCATCCGGCCTTTTGGCCGACGAGCTCCTCTCCGGCGGTGTCGAGGCTTTGCGCGCCGCCGGTTTCGCTGTTGATGTCATGCCCCACGTCCAAGGGTTCCGCTCCAGTGTGTTCTCCGCTCCTGACATCATGCGCGCCGCCGACTTGGCGGAGGCTCTCAGCCGTCCCGATGTCGATGCCGTGTGGTGCGCCCGTGGCGGCTACGGGGCCATGCGTACCCTCGAGGCTCTCGAGACCCGCGGAGGGTGGAGCAAGGTCATGAGCCAGACCGACAAAGTGATAGTCGGCTTTAGCGACATCACGGCTTTACATTTCGCAGCCGTGCAGTGTGGCGGGGTGGGGCTTCACGGGCCCATGCTCAAGCATATTGCTACCCGGGGAGTCGGCGCGCCGGACGTGCAGGCCACACTCTCCCTGCTGCGTGGTGACGAATTTTCGCTCTCGCGCCAAGCCCTTCCCGGCAGCAGAGACGGAGAGGCGGAGGGGACGCTCATAGGCGGCAACCTCTCAATCATCTACTCTATGGCATCCACGCGGCTCATGCCACCGCCCGACGGGGCGGTGCTCTTCATCGAGGATCTGTCAGAGTATCGTTATCACGTGGACCGGATGATGCGGTCGCTCCGCTTCTCCGGCTACCTCTCCCGCCTTTCGGGCATTATCGTTGGTCAGATGACGGGTATGAGGGACGGGGCCACCCCTTTCGGGGCGGACGCGTTCCGCATAGTGGCGGACTCCGTGGCGGACTACAGCTATCCCGTCTTCGTCGGCTATCCCGCTGGGCACGACCCGGCCGAGAACTTCCCGCTGCTTATCGGGGGGCGTTGCCGCCTCAGAGTCCGGGCGGGGATGGCCACGGTATGGCAGTCCGCCGTTTAGGCTTCGGCCGGCCCCGACTGTCGGGTAGACAATTAGAGCCGCGGCTCTCATTGTGCCTCCATGGACGGATTTTTCCCCCCTTATCTCATGATGACCTTGTCGCCTTGTCGGCTGACAGCTAAGCCCCGATAGCCGCAGTCCACGGGGCGGCCCGTCAGGTCATAGTACCGGGCCTGAGCCCCTTCACCGCCGGCCCGCACATCTTTCACGGCCGTCTCGTCCGGATGCTCCGAGTGGTGCCCTATGCAGAGGAGCTTCTTGAAGATAGGTTGCGTCCACCGGCGGCTTCCCCTGTAGGACGGTGCGCTGCCGCAGGGCACGTGTAGGGTCATGGTCCCGCGGGAGCCGCAGACAAAGGTTTATCCCGCTGCCTAAATATACGGGTGGGGGCTCCGAGTGGACCATGACGTTCTTCAGCGTCTTTAGCCCCAATTCCATACAACCTTTGAGGTAGATGTCCTCCTCACTCATTATCTCTTTGGTCTCAAGGTCTGCGCAGTTGTTTATAATCCTGTCGAAATTCTTCACCCTGGACGGGTTCTGTTCATATCTCTGAAGTGATCGGTCATTGTTCAGTTATCCGACTTTTTGCCGTTATATCCTAAAGTTTAATGTTAAAAGCATTCATAATAATATTACGTACAGCTCCTTTCCGGAGGGAGGCGGGTGCGTAAGGTGAAAAAAAAGTCGCTCGGCGTTTGCAATGATGAAATAAAGCACTAATTTTGTGTCACAATTCCGCAGGGGACTTCCTTAATGCCGATGCTTCCCGCAAAACTATTGCCCTATAGTATAAAGGTAGTACAGAAGATTCTGGTTCTTTTAGTCTGGGTTCGAATCCTGGTGGGGCAACTATCTCTCTCGTCAGAGATATGGGTGGAAGACACCTTTTTGGCTTGATCCATAGTATAATGGCAGTACAGGAGATTTTGGTTCTCTTAGTCGAGGTTCGAATCCCCGTGGATCAACTTTATTTTTGCCCTATAGTATAAAGGTAGTACAGAAGATTCTGGTTCTTTTAGTCTGGGTTCGAATCCTGGTGGGGCAACATGAGGTGGCGACTTTATCGTCACCTCTTTTTTTATGCCTGAGCGCGAACCCTTTAATACTGCCAACCGGAGTTTTGGTGCTTTTTGACGGTCTGCGTTTAGCCTGACAGCCTCTGTATGCATACCGCATGGCCTGCTGACAGATGGCGTGACGCCCGGGTGCGAGACTATTCGCACCCGGGCGTCACGTGTTTTCATGCCGATTTGGTAAGCCTATATCAGCCCTCTGCGTTTCAGCTCCTCCAGGTCTTCCGGGGTGTCGATGCTGAGGCTCTCCAACTTGGTGGGCAACACTCTTACCTTGTATCCGTTCTCTAACCATCTCAGCTGCTCCAGGCTTTCGCATTTCTCCAGATCGCCGGGTGCCAGCTTGGTCAGCTGGTGCAACGTGTCCGTGCGGTAGGCGTAGAGACCTATGTGGTTCCAGTAGTCGTGGCTCTTCTGCCAGTCGTGCTCCGCCACTCCGCGCAGGTAGGGGATGGGCTGGCGGCTGAAGTAGAGGGCGTCACCCTGCGCGCTCACCACCACCTTGGGCTTGTTCGGGTTGAAGAGGTCCTCCTCGTTGTCAGCGTGTTTCACCAGCGTGGCAATTTCCACGCTCGGGTCGTCAAACGCGCTCGTGAGCAGCGCCACCTGCTCCGGCTTTATGAAAGGCTCGTCGCCCTGGATGTTCACCACGACGCTATAGCTCCGCCCGTCTTCGGCCTCCACCTTGCTCACGGCCTCGGCGCATCTGTCAGTGCCGCTCCTGTGGCTCGTCGAGGTCATAACCACGCGGCCGCCAAAGGCCTCCACCGCGTCGGCTATCCTGGCGTCGTCTGTCGCCACGGCCACGTTGGTCAGGGTCTTGCATACCTGCTCATACACTCTTCTTATCATCGGTTTGCCGCCAATGTCGGCCAAAGGTTTGCCCGGGAAGCGCGTCGAGGCGTAGCGGGCGGGTATCAGCCCTATGATGTTGTCTCTCTCCATGTCGTCTTGCTCGTTTTTTATCTTTCGGCAAAAATAGCTACTTTTGGTGTCTGCTATCTATGCCTGCTCCCCTTTT
The DNA here is from genome assembly GCA_004552385.1 of Bacteroidales bacterium. Classification (GTDB taxonomy): domain Bacteria; phylum Bacteroidota; class Bacteroidia; order Bacteroidales; family Marinilabiliaceae; genus W3P20-009. Next base: position 20,843 of record SFOL01000012.1, read on the forward strand.
TCTGCGGAGCGGCGGTGCGCGGGCGCAAGTCGCGCTCCCGGGCGGCGGCCAGTGGCGCCACCTCTTCTTCTTTTTGACTTATGGCGGATAACTCTGAAATAAAGGCGCGGTTCGGCATCATCGGTAATGACCCTGACTTCCTCAGGGCCATCGACACCGCCGTGCAGGTGGCCCCAATACAGCTCTCGGTGCTCATCATCGGCGAGAGCGGCGCGGGCAAAGAGGTCTTCCCGCAGATTATTCACGCGTTCAGCTCGCGAAAGCACAATCCCTACGTGGCCGTCAACTGCGGCGCGATACCCGAGGGTACGATCGACTCTGAGCTTTTCGGCCACGAGAAGGGAGCTTTCACCGGCGCGCTCAACGAGCGTAAGGGATATTTCGAGGAGGCCAACGGGGGCACCATCTTTCTCGATGAGATCGGAGAGCTGCCTCTCGCCACGCAGGCCAAGCTGCTCAGGGTACTCGAGAAAGGCGAGTATATGCGCGTGGGATCTTCCCTCGTCAAGAAGACCGACGTCCGAGTGGTCGCGGCAACCAATGTCGACCTTGAGAAGGCCATCACGTCCGGGCGATTCCGCGAGGACCTCTTCTACCGTCTCAACGGAGTCCTTATTCGGATACCGCCACTCCGAAAGCGCAAGGGCGACATCCCGCAGCTGTTCCACAAGTTCACGTCCGACTTCGCCGACGCCAACCGCATACCGCCCGTGCGCCTCACACCCGAGGCCGTGAGCGAGCTCGTGTCATACGACTGGCCAGGCAACGTCAGGCAGCTCAAAAACGTCGCCGAGCAGCTCACCGTCCTCGCCCCCGACCGCGTCGTCTCCGGACAGGACATGACGCGCTTCATCCCGGACACGCGATCCGCCGCACACGGACGAATGCTGCCGCAGGTCGACGGCGCACACGAGCAAGCGTTCAACTCGGATCGTGAGCTCCTCTATAAGATCCTTTTCGACCTCCGCAACGACGTCAACGACCTCAAGAAGCTCGTCCTCTCCCTCATCAACCGCGACGGAGGACCCGCGTCGCTCAGCAAGGAGAACCTTCAGCTCCTGCAGCGAATCTTCTCGTCTCGCGACTCCGAACATCGGATCCCCGAGGCCGACGACGACTTACAGGTCGAGGAGCAGGCCCCGCTGGCGCAGCCGTCGCGAGTCGACCACCTGACGTCCGGCTCCCTCAAGGGCCAGGTCGAGGACATCACGCCACTCCGCCCCGCCGAAGCCGCCGACCTCCGAGACGCCGACGAGGCGCGACCCGTCTCAATAGCCGACAATGAGAAGGAACTCATCCGAAAGGCGCTCATCAAGAACAAAGGAAGCAGGCGTGTTACGGCCCGGGAACTACAAATATCAGAGCGCACGCTCTATCGCAAGATTCATGACTATGGCCTCGATGACATTTAGACGCGTCAGGTCCGCCGCGCTCGCCTTTCTGGCGGCAATCGCCGCGACGGCATGCACCGTCTCCATCACAATGAGCGGCGCCTCAATACCCGAGAACCTCAACACGTTCTCCGTACAGTACATCAACAACAGGGCGCCTCTCGTCAACCCTGAACTCTCCTCGACGCTCACCGAAGGGCTTAAAGACCGCATACAGAACGAGAGTCGGCTCGGACTCGTCAACGAGGGCGGCGACGTCGACTTCTCCGGCGACATCACATCTTACACCACGCAGCCTATGGCACTTAAGGCCGACGCCGTCTCGGCGCAGACAAGACTCACCGTGTCCGTCAAGATAAGGTGCCGTAACGCCAAAGACCCGCAAAAAGACTGGGAGCAGACTTTCAGCGCCTACCAGGACTACGACTCGGAGAACAACCTCGCCGACGTCGAGTCCGAGCTCGTCGAGCTGATTGTCGAGGAACTTACCGAGAATATTTTCAATAAGGCATTTGCCGACTGGTAGGAAGGCGCGCTACTTTGACAAGAGAGCAGTTCTATAACGCCGTGGCCGACCCCGACGGCATCACACCTGACGATGTTGACGCACTCGCGCGCACCGTCAGGCGTTTCCCCTATTTCCATGCGGGCTGGATGCTGCTCGCCAAAGGGCTGTCGGTCACAGGCAGCGCACACTTCTCGTCCGAGCTGAAAAAAGCCTCCATACACGTCTGGGACAGGGGCGCGCTCTTTTGGCTCGTCAACGGGCGTGACGACGTGCGACCACCCGCCCCGCACGCCACCGAGGAGTCCTTGCCCGCCGCACAGGAGTGTGAGAACCGCACGACGCCACAACCCGAGGTGGCGGAGACTACCCCTCGCGACGCCGTGCCGCACGCCCCGCAAAAAGTGATCACACCGGTCGAACCCGTGGAGGCGGACTTCTTCGCGGCCGAAGACGACACCGCCATGGCGCCTGAAGCGCAAGGAGGATACTCGCTCCACGACTATGACGACCACCTCCGCCGGCCCGACGAGAGGTACACTTTCGCCGACTGGCTCGACTATGTCTCCGAGAGGCAGTCCATCATGGGGCGCGAGGCGGAGCAGGACCGGCACACCGAGCAGAACAAACTAATCGACGCCTTCCTCAGCGCGCCGGTCGGACGCATCACGCTCTCCGTGCCAAAACCGACGTCGCAGTCCGAGGCGAAAAAAATCGAGGAGAGGAGCGTCAGCGAAAACGAAGACATACTCACCGAGACGCTCGCGTCCATCTATCTGAAACAGGGCAAGTTGGAAAAGGCCGTCAACATATTTAAACGCCTTTCCTTGAAATATCCCGAAAAAAGTGATTACTTTGCGTCCCGAATTGCAGATATTCAAAAGCAAATTAACTAAAAACATAACATTACAATAATATGTTCGACGTAGTCGTTTGGCTGATGCTCTTCGTCAGCGTGTTCATGATAATAATCGTGCTCGTGCAACGCTCCAAAGGCGGCGGACTCAACCAGAGCTTCGCCAGCCAGGCCCAAATAATGGGTGTGCGCAAGTCTACCGACTTCGTCGAGAAGGCGACGTGGACCCTCGCCGTCCTCCTTTTCGTCTTCTCCCTCTCTTCCGTCGCCTTCTTCCCGTCAGGCGTGTCTGCCCATGGCGAGGACGGCATTGACAAGGCCCTCGACAACATGCCCGCCGGACAGGTGCAGCAGGCTCCTGCTTTCGACGCTCAGGCTCCCGCCAACCTCCAAGGCGACTCGGCAGAAGAGTCCGCCCCCGCAAGCTCGGCAGAGCTGCCGGCAGATGCACAGTAAAGCATTGACTCCCTTACCGTGCTCGCTTTAGCACGCACGGTCAGCATTCACATAACGGGGGCGGATGCGCATCACGTTTTTGACGTGATGCGCATCCCGCCCCCGTCTCCTTTTCATCGCGACGCCAAGCGTACCCAAATCTCACCCAATGGCCACAAAGAAAAAATATCAGCTGGTTATCGTCGAGTCCCCAACCAAAGCCAAGACCATCGAGAAGTTCCTCGGCGGAGACTTCGTCGTGCGCTCCAGCCAGGGGCACATTCGCGACCTTAAGAAGAACAACTCGGGTGTCGACATAGAGCACGGTTTCCAACCTGTCTACGTCATCCCCGACGACAAACAGGAGACCGTCGCCGAACTGACAAAACTTGCCAAAGGGGCTGACGAGATTTGGCTCGCAAGTGATGAAGACCGCGAGGGAGAAGCCATCTCGTGGCATTTGGCGGTCGTGCTTGGTCTCGACGTCGAGACCACCAAGCGCATCGTCTTCCACGAGATCACAAAGGGGGCAATCCTGAAAGCCATCCAGACGCCAAGGCACATCGACATGAACCTTGTCGACGCGCAGCAGGCCAGGAGAGTTCTCGACCGCATCGTGGGTTTCGACCTCTCTTCGGTACTCTGGAGGAAAGTCAAGAACGAGCTGTCGGCCGGAAGGGTACAGTCTGTCGCCGTCAGGATTCTCGTCGACCGAGAGAGGGAGATCCTCGCCTTCAACGCAAAGTCAGGCTTCTCCGTCTCAGCCCAGTTCGGACTCTCAGCGGCCGACGGTAAAAAATATTCTTTCAAAGCCGACCTCAACACGAGGTTTGACGACGTCGACGCGGCACAACGTTTCATCGAACTCTGCGCCAAGGCGCGCTTTAACGTCTCGGCCGTGGAGAGCAAAAACCTGACCAGGCAGCCCGCGCCGCCATTCACCACCTCAACACTCCAGCAGGAGGCAAGCCGCAAGCTCGGACTCTCGCCGCAGAACACCATGCGCATCGCGCAGGAGCTCTACGAGGCAGGACTCATAACCTACATGCGTACCGACTCTGTCAACCTCTCCGACACCGCTCTCGCTGCCTCACAAAAGGCCATCGAGGATTCCGTTGGGTCACGATACCATCAGCGCAGGCAGTTCCGGACCAGCACCAAGGGCGCGCAAGAGGCGCACGAGGCCATCAGGCCCACCGACATATCGGTACCCAACATTCAGCCCGTCACCGGGGCCAGAGACGACGACGCGGTTAGGCAAGTCCGACTCTACCACCTTATTTGGATGCGAACCGTCGCATCACAAATGGCCGACGCCCAGATCGAGAGAACAACCATATCAATCGACACGCCCGACCCGAAGGCCCGATTCACGGCTTCGGCCAACGTCATCAAGTTCGATGGGTTCATGAAGCTCTACCTCGAGGGCAACGACGCCGAAGACCAGGCCGACGAAGCCGACACCCAGTTGCCCGGCGTCGCCGAGGGTGAACAGCTTTCACTCCTGTCCCTCGGCAGCCGCGAGAGGTGGACGCAAAGGCCGCCACGCTACAATGAGGCCGCCCTCGTAAAGAAACTCGAGGAAATGGGCATAGGACGCCCGTCCACATACGCACCCACCATATCCACCATCATGAACCGAGGCTACGTCGTACGCGACTCCCGAGAGGGCGCTCCCAGGGAATACCGGACACTCGAGTTCAAAGACGGAGCCGTCGTCAGAGCCGTTGCCACTGAGAACGTGGGAGCAGAGAAGAATAAGCTCTTCCCTACCGACATTGCGATGGTCGTGACCGACTTCCTGCTAAGCCACTTCGCCGATGTCATGAGTTATGACTTCACTGCGAATGTCGAGACACAGTTCGACGAGGTCGCGCTCGGAAAATTAAAATGGCAGGACGTCATAAGGGATTTCTATCAGCCTTTCCGCCTCAAAATTGACGACACTCTCGAGCATGCGCAGCGAAGCTCTGGAGAGAGGGAACTCGGCGTCGATCCTAAGACGGGGGACAAAGTCTTCGTCAGAATAGGACGCTTCGGACCTATGGCACAAATAGGCGAGACTACCGAAGACGGGCCAAAGCCGCGCTACGCGTCTCTGCGCAAAGACCAGCACCTCGAGACCATCACACTCGAAGACGCGCTCCGACTGTTCGACCTGCCGCGCACCCTCGGCGACTATGAGGGTAAAGACGTCGTCATAGGCGTCGGACGCTTCGGGCCTTACGTCCGACACGACGGCAAATTCGTCTCACTCAAGAAGGAGGACGACCCTTACACTATCGACCTCGACCTCGCAATCCGCCGCATCGAAGATAAGCGCGAGGCCGACAGGAACAAAGTCGTGAAAACTTTCGAGGAGAACCCGGACCTCCAGGTCCTCAATGGCAGGTGGGGCCCATACATCGCCTACGGTAAGGCCAACGTCAAGATCCCCAAAGGCACCGACGCGGCAGCACTATCATTCCAAGACTGCATGAAACTATGCGAGGAGCAGGGAGCTGACCCCGAAAAGAAGGCCGCAAGGACCACCTCAAGGAAGACGGCAGCTTCTTCTCAAACGCCTGAAAAACAGACTGCTAAAAAATCATCGGCGAAATCAGTCAAGGCTAACGCAACAACCACAAAGAAATAATCGTAACAATGATATGCAATAAAATGTCGTCCAACTCGTTGTATATGTCAAGATGATGAGTATATACGACACATGGATTTGCGCGTTCTCTACGAAATATAACACTCATCTTGGGTCGCAACACGCTGATCCTTCGTCTCATAAAGGACAGGGCGTATGCGTCAAATTGAGAATTTTTTCAGTAAGACGTGTATTATCGGCATTTTTTGCCTTATTTTGCGTTTTGTACTCTCAGAGTGCGGGTGCGCAGAGTGAACCCCTTTTCTCAGGGTCGTTCCTCATGCCGTCCGTCGTCAACCCCGCAGCTGCGGGGCGCACAGGGCTGCTCGACGTCACGGCCGCTTTCCGGCAGCAGTGGGTCGGTTTCGATGACGCCCCCGCGCAATTCTTCCTCGCCGCCGATGCCGAGGTCAAGTTCTTCAAGAACTTCCACGGAGTCGGGGCTCTGGCGGTTCAAGACAAGGTCGGGCCTGTGACGGCTCTCTGCCTCGCGGCGGACTACAGCTTTCACATCTACCTCGACAGAGGGCTCCTCGGCCTCGGGGCTCGCTTCGGAGCCTACAACGTCAAGTTCTCGGCCTCCGATCTCCACACCTCGCCGACCGACCTGCCCAGCGGGTTTCATCAGGAGTCCGACGAGACCCTCGCGGGAGCCGACGACAGCCAGACCGCGTTTGACGCCGGACTGGGAGCTTTCTACCAGTCTGAGGCCTCATTCCTGAGCCTCTCGCTCCTGCACCTCACGACTCCTGAGCTCGAGATGAAAAGCGGGGCTGCCATGAACGTCAGGCCAGTTCTCAACATCGGGGCTGGAAGGCTGTTCGGCAAGGACGTCAAAGTACGTTCCGTCGAGCCCAGGCTCGCCTTTCGGACCGATTTCGCCTCTTGGCAGATGGAAATGTGGCTGAACGCTAACTTCAACCCGCGTTTCTGGCTCGGGCTCGGTGCAAGGCTTCAAGATGCGCTGCTCGCCTCGACAGGCGTAAGGCTTAAGAACGGGCTCGACATATCATACGCTTATGACTTGAGCCTGTCCAAACTTAAGCGTTACAACTCAGGCTCGCACGAGGTGGTCGTCCACTACTCCATCGACATGAGCAGGGATAAGCCGACTAAGAGGTACAAGAGCGTTAGAATACTGTAAATTAAAACAGGATACACACTGATTAATATATGATGAGAGACGTAGCGTTTTATGCTGTGGCCTTGATGCTTGTCACGGGCTGTAGTGGAACTAACAGCGGCGAGTTGGTCGGCGTTGAGCGCGGTGCGCAGTTCTACGAGCCGGACCCCTACGGTATGGTTTTCGTCCCGCAGGGCAGTTTCAACATGGGCCAAAACGAGCAGGATGTTGCTGCGCTGACCAACGCACTTACAAAGACTGTCACCGTCAGCTCTTTCTGGATGGATGAGACCGAGATCACGAACTCAGAGTATAGGCAGTTTGTCAACTGGGTGCGCGACTCCATCGCCCGTAAGGCGCTCGTCGCTGAGGGGCGCGAGGAGTTCCTCCTCCCCGACCAGGATGATTTGGAGGAGGATGAGAAGCTCCTCGACTGGGATAAGGAGCTCGACTGGAATGACGAGGAGTATTCCGAGACCTTGAATTCGCTCTATTACCAGAAGGAAGAGCGTTTCACGCGCGAGGCGCGTCTGCTCGATAACCGAAAGTGGATCTACAATTATGACTGGGTCGACCTCCAGGAGGCTGCCAAGATTTCAAACCGTTACAAGCTCAACAAGGACGGCGACGAGACATCCGGCTCCTACGAAGGCTTCACGCGGGATGTCAACGGCGAGGTCGTGAACCTCTCGGAGCAGGGACGTAAAGGCTTCCTCAAGAAGGATAAGGTGCTCGTATATCCCGACACTCTCGTCTGGGTGGCCGACTTCACTTACTCTTACAACGAGCCCATGTGCCGCACTTACTTCTGGCACCCGGGTTACGACACCTATCCTGTCGTAGGCATCAACTGGAAGCAGGCCTCCGCCTTCTGCGTCTGGCGTTCCAACCTCCTTAACGACTACCTCAAGAAGGAGCATCAGCCCATGGCCATGGACTACCGCCTCCCGACCGAGGCCGAGTGGGAGTACGCCTCGCGCGGCGGCATAGAAAACGGCGTCTACCCTTGGGGCGGATATTACACCAGGAACAACCGCGGCTGCTTCGTGGCTAACTTCAAGCCTATGCGAGGACGCTACACCGACGACGGCTCAGCCAGGTCTTCTTCTGTCTCAAGCTACGCGCCTAATGAGTTCGGCCTCTACGACATGGCCGGCAATGTGGCCGAGTGGACCTCTTCCGCCTACGACGAGTCTTCATACATCTATATGCACGACATGAACCCCGACTACAAGTATAACGCCTACGACGACGACCCTATTGTCATGAAGCGTAAGGTAATCCGAGGCGGCTCATGGAAAGACATCGCCTACTATATGCAGTGTGGAACCCGCAACTACGAGTATCAGGACTCCGCCAGCAGCTTCATCGGCTTCCGCTGCGTGCGCGACTACATTGGTGAGTAATCAAAGAATCAAAGCTCAAACTCTATATCTAAATAAAGATCTTATGACTCTTACAGAATTTGTCACAAGCCCCGCCTACAAGAAATTCATGGGTTATGTCTACGGCTTCGGTGCTGCCGTAGCTATTATCGGCGCGCTCTTTAAGATTCTTCACCTCCCCGGCGCAAGCGTCATGCTTGTCTGCGGTCTGGGTGTCGAGGCCATCATCTTCGCGCTCTCTTCTTTCGAGCCGCCTCATGAGACTCCCGATTGGAGTCTCGTCTACCCCGAGCTTGCGGGTCTCGAGCCAGCCGACGGCGGTTCTCGTAAGAGAAATGGCGGCAACGGCGGCAATGGCGGCAGCGAGCTCTCCGCCCTCGTGGCAAGCGGCGCTGTCGATCAGAAGACTGTTGATCAGCTCGCTGACGGTGTCAAGAAGCTCGCTACCACAACCTCACAGCTTTCGGACATCACCGACGCCTCTGTAGCCACCAAGTCCTATCTCAACAACGTCAAGTCGGCAGCCGACTCGCTCAACCAGTTCTCAGCAGCTCAGAGCAGCGTGTCAGAGGCAGGTAGCAAGCTCGCCGCCAAGATGAACGAGGAGGGTGACAAGTTCGCCACCTCTTTCACCAAGTTCAACAACGCCTTCGCTTCACAGAGCGATGCAGCCTCCAAGCTCGGCAACAATATGTCAGCCGTTAGCCAGGCCTACGAGCAGCAGCTCAAGGACATCAACGGCCAGCTTGAGAGCACCAAGAAGGTCGCAAGCAGCCTCTCTTCCATCTCTTCAGAGATTCAGGCTTCCGTCGAGGGTGTCAAGGAGTATCGTCAGCAAATAGCAAGCCTCTCTAAGACTGTCGGCGAGCTCAACAACATCTACGGCAACATGCTTAGCGCTATCCGCCGTTAATTCATTGACGCATCAGCTGTTTAACTTTTTCCTTTAACGCTAAAAGCACTGAATAATGAGTGGTGGTAACTGTCCGGAAACCCCAAGACAGAAGATGATCGGCATGATGTACCTCATGCTGACCGCCATGCTCGCCCTCAACGTCTCTGGCGACCTCCTCAACGCGTTTACGCTCGTTGATCGAAGCATCCGAAACCAGAAGACTTCAACTGAGGACAAGCTCGGACTGTCTTTCTATAATTTCGAATCCAAAAAGGAGCAGAACCCTACAAGGGTTAAGCCTAAATATGACTTGGCTATGGATGTCAAGGCCAAGTCCGACACTGTCGTAAACCTCATCCAGCAATTCAAAGAGCTCATCATCCAAACGGCCGACGGCGAGATCCTCGACAAGGAGTCTCCTGAGGATGGTCTCCTCAACAAGAGTGATCAGGATAAGGCTGCGCAGGTCATGATG
>SFOL01000070.1 GCA_004552385.1 Bacteroidales bacterium
GGGCACTCCTGCGTGCTGCCACAAGATGTCAAAAGCAACCCCGCAACCGCGAGCGATGCGACAAAGATGATAGCTTTCTTCATATCTGTACGTGTCAAATTTTCTTGCCGCTAAATTAGCTATTTGTTCATTATGTGGTGAGGGCGGAGGCGTTAAAAAGTATTATACGCGCTTCGGCCTCGCCGCATTTGTTCCTTTTATTACGGAAACTTCATACAGTGGTTTCATTTCTTGCGCCACTTTTTCGCGCCGGCGGCGTCAGAATTCTGACGAGTCTGCTACTTTCTGCTGAGCCCACATCGTGACCTCGCACCCGCCGAAGCGGTATTTCTTTTTCCTTGTCATGCTTCCGCATGACGCGAGCGACAACATCAGCACGGCTATCAATGCCGCTGCCGCCACGCGTTTTTTTCTGCTCTTCATTTGGCTGTTGCTCTTCGACTATGTGGTTAAATGAGCGGCATGCCGCAGTCCTTGCACTCCTGCCTCATCTTTTCCGGCCATATTGACGCCTGGATCTCGCCAATGTGGGCCTTCCGCAGGTAGAACATGCAGAGGCGGCTTTGACCAATTCCTCCGCCTATTGACTGGGGTAACTCGCCGTTTATCAGCCTCTTGTGGAAATACAGTTCCTTGCGGTCCAGAGCCCCGCGTATCTCCAGCTGGCGTAGCAAGGCCTCCTTGTCCACCCTTATGCCCATGCTCGAGAGCTCGAATGAGTGGCCGAGGATCTCGTTCCACACCAAGATGTCGCCGTTCAATCCGCTGTGTCCGTCGGGTGACTTGGTCGACCAGTCGTCGTAGTCCGGAGCGCGGCCGTCATGTGGTTCGCCGTTTTTCATCGCGCCGCCAATGCCCATGATGAACACGGCGCCGTATTGCTTCGTGACCCTGTCCTCGCGCTCCTTGGGCGTCAATTCGGGGTATTGCTCCGCCAGATCTTCCGCCCAGACGAAGTGTATGTCGTCCGGCAGCTGCGGCTTTATCTGAGGGTAATGCTCGCAAACGATGTACTCCGTCCGGCGCATGGCTCCATAGATGCGGCGCACGACGCTCTTGAGAAACTCGGCGTTTCGTTCGCCGGGGTTCATCACCATCTCCCAGTCCCACTGGTCAACGTAGAGCGAGTGTATGTTGTCAAGCTCCTCGTCGCTTCGGATGGCGTTCATGTCTGTGTAGATGCCGTAATTCTCCTCTACGCCATAGTCCGCCAAGATCATCCGTTTCCATTTCGCGAGCGAGTGCACCACCTCGGCCTTCTGGTCGTTGAGGTCTTTTATAGGGAACGTCACCGCGCGCTCCACCCCGTTCAGGTCGTCGTTCAGTCCCGTGCCCTTCAAGACGAAGAGAGGGGCCGTCACGCGGCGCAGGCGCAGCTCGGCGGAGAGGTTCTGCTGGAAGAAGTCCTTTATGTAGTGAATGGCCATCTCCGTCTCGCGAAGGTCGAGAAGCGGACGGTATCCTTTGGGTATGTATAGTTGCGACATGTTGCCAGTATAACTTCTGTATGGTTACGATTTTCTATCCAAACAACGTGCAAATATAACAATTGTGAGCAGAAATAAAAACTTCTAATTATTAATTGTCGCTTGTGGCTTCTTGTCGGTTATGCGCGCTGCTCATTTTCTTGTTACGTTTGCGCGCAAGCTTCCCTTGTGTTTTTTTCTTATCTTCGTGTGTCATAGAGTTGTTTACGTAAGCAAGTGTAGTTCTTATGTCATATAAGGTTGGCCTTGTGCTCGAAGGGGGCGGAATGCGCGGCGTCTTTACTGCGGGTGTCGTGGATGCCCTGCTTGACTACGGGGTCTCTTTCCCCTATGTTATTGGCACTTCGTCGGGGGCGAGCTGCGGGTGCGTTTATTTGGCCCGTCAGCGGGGGCGCATCAGGTTCATTGATATCGATTTGCAGTCGCAGCGTCCCTACGTCGGGCTGTCGCCGGTAATTCACGGCAAGGGCGTCATAGACCTCGATTTTGTCTTCAATGACGTGCAAAAGAGCTATTACCCATTTGATTTTGATACTTTCAGGCGCTCGGGCAGCCGTTTCGTGATGGTCTCAACGAGCGCTGTGACAGGCGAGGCCGTCTATACTGAGGAGTATGACGACTTCGGGCGTTTTGTTGACGCATGTCGGTCCAGTTGCTCGCTGCCTATCTTATGCCCGCCTTGGCATATAGACGGCGTGCCTATGGTGGACGGCGGCGTGGCTGACTCTATCCCGTATGATAGGGCTTTGGCCGACGGGTGCGAGAAGGTTGTCGTGGTGTCGACTAAGGATGCCGGCTATAGGAAGAGCGAGTGGAGGATGTGGCTCCCAAAGAACGTGTACAAGGATTTCCCTAAGCTTCGCGAGTCACTTCTGTCACGAAACGTAAGGTATAATGGGCAGGTAGTGAGGCTTGAGGGCTTGGAGGCGGATGGCACGGCGATAGTGGTGCGGCCGGCCGACATGCACGGCGTCACGCGCACCTCGAGCGACCCCGTCAAGCTTGAGGCTCTTTACGCTGAGGGGCTCGAGCAGGGGCGCAAGCTGGTAGACAAGGTGGCCACGCTGCTTTAGTAATCTCCTGATACTTTATTATGGCTCAACTCAAAATATTCTCAGCATCGGCGGGGTCGGGCAAGACCTACACACTGGCGCGCCAGGTCATCGACTTGCTTGTGGCCGACCCGCGGTCTTACGCCCATGTCCTTGCCGTCACGTTTACCAACAAGGCCACGGGCGAGATGAAGGAGCGCATAGTGGGCGATCTCGACCTCATGGCCAACGGCGCCGACGGCGACCCCGCAAGGGAGGGGCTGCTGAGCGTACATGTAGGCATGTGCCGAAGCCGCGGAGACGAGGAGGCCACGCGCGCCAAGGTGGTGGGGCGGGCTAAGACCGCTTTGATGAACATCTTGCTGGACTATGGTCAGTTCTCGGTCAGCACCATTGACCGGTTCGTGCAGAGGGTGATTCGATCTTTCGCCTATGAGCAGGGGCTGCCATCCAACTACGGGCTTCAGCTGGACACGGAGCCGGTCATTGACAGCGCGGTGGACGACCTTATGGAGAGCCTCGCCACAGATTCCGAGTTGCGTAAGCTCGTCATTGCCATGACCGAGGAGGCCATCGATACGGAGAAGGCCTGGAACCAGGCCGAGAGCCAAATCGCCAAAATCGGCAAAGCTCTTCTCGACGAGGGGGCGAACGTGGCGCCAGGCGTGCTCTCGCCCGGGAACATATCTGCGCTCCGTAAGGCTATGGAGGCGAGGCGGGGAGAGGCCGTCAGGGCTGTGATTGGCGTTGTCCATGACATTCAGGCGCGGTTGTCGGCGCTTGGCTCGGTTAAGCTTAACGGGAATAAGAGGAGGTTCGTCGCTCTGGTCAATGCCGAAATACCAGACGCCGACGCGTCGGACGGCGGCCGCGAGGCCGCCATGTTCGCCGCTGACGCCATTGAGACGCTTGCGGATCTTGATGCCGACACTGTCGTCACCAAGCAATATAGGGATGTCGCAAGTGGGTTTGTAGGCTTCGTAAAAGAGTCGGTGGCCAAAATGGACGGGCTGCGCCGTCAGCTGAACACGGCGGAGGGCGTCTTGACCAACGTCAAGGTTATTGGGGTCATGGGGCGGCTCGCCAACTTCATAAGGGACGTTGAAGCGAGGAATAACAAGATGAATATGAGCGGGTCGGGGAAGCTCTTGTCCGATCTTATTGATGATTGCCCCGTCCCCTTCGTCTATGAGAAAATAGGCGTCAGGTACGACACCATAATGATAGACGAGTTCCAAGACACGAGCTTTACGCAATATGGCAATTTCCGCCCCCTCCTTTCCGAGAGTCTCTCCGAGGGGCATGACTGTCTGCTCGTGGGAGACGTCAAGCAGAGTATCTACCGTTTCCGCGGTGGAGACTGGCAATTGCTCGGCAGGCGGGTGCAAAATGATTTCGTCAGCCAGGCGGAGCTTTTGCCGCTCAATGATAACTACAGGAGTAAGAGCCAGATAGTCAACTTCAACAACGCTTTGTTCGCCACGTTGCCCGGCGTGATGGACCGGTCGCTTTACTCCGGCGGCCTCGTGTCGCGTGAGGGCAGGACCGATGTGCTCGAGGTGATGTATGACGGGGCGGCGCAAAACCCCAAGAAGGGCGATGACGGCTACGTGCGGATGTCCATCATCTCGGTCCCGTCGGCCGGCAAGGAATTGGCCCGTAAGTTTGTCGAGAATGATTACGTCAGTGCTTTAAAAGACGTCCTAAGCCACGGATACTCCTATTCTGACGTTTGCATACTCGTCCGCAAGGCCACCGAGGCGCAGGCGGTAATCGAGAGGCTTGGACGCGAGTCGTGGAACGGCGAACCCATCCCGATTATGTCAGACGATTCGCTTTTTGTCATGTCGTCTGATGCCACTTTGTGCCTTGCCGACGTCATGCGCTATCTCGTGACGGGCGAGAGGGCGCCGCTTTTTGCCGCCCTTAAAACGCTCCGCGGGGTCACGGAGGAGGCTCTTGGCGAGGAGTTCGCCGGGGGGGGCGACATGGGTGCCGAGATCGATGAACTCCGGGGGCTCGGCGTGCTCGAGCTCATTGGCGAGGTGGTGAACCGTATGCCTAAGCAGCTTCGTGACGCAGAGTCCTTGTATATTGATGCCTTCCGCCAACAGATTATGGAGGCTCTCAAAGACGGCGATTCCGACATCAGCAGCCTCGTCAGGCGGATTGACGACAACAAACGCAAGTGGACGGTGTGGGCCACGAGCAGTCGCCCTGCCGTCAAAATTATGACCATCCACAAGTCTAAAGGGCTTGAATTCAAGGTTGTCATTATTCCCAATTGCGACTGGGAGCTCGAAAATTTCAAGGGCAAGTCATCCATCTGGTGTCCCGCCGACAGGCTCGACATCCCGTCTTGGCGTGGAGGCGTGCTGCCGCTCACCTATAATAAAAACCTTGCGGACAGCGACTTTAAAGAGGATTACGTGGCCGAGCGCGAACAATTGTTTGCCGATAACCTCAACATGGCTTACGTGGCGTTCACCCGCCCCAAAGATGTGCTTTTGGCGTGGGGGGTGAAGGCTGTTCCCAAGACGGATAAGGCGAAAGTCGGATCGGTTGAGGCCAGCGGGTCCATCGCCAAGTACCTTTCCTCGGCTTTCGAGGAGATGACGGGTGACGCCGCCGGGCGGCTGTCGCTGTCGCAGGTGTCTGTCGATGAGGATGCCCGCCCGTCTGATGATGGAGGCGTGGCCGTCCTCGACGTTTGCGCATATGTCGACGGCAAATTGCCATCGGTCGAGGTCGCTACTGGCGTAGTGGCGAATGTCGCGCAGCTCAATGTCGAGGTGGCGCACTCGTGCGATCCCGCATCGAGGTTTAAAATCAACGCCGAGGCTGAAAGCCGGATATTGTCAGACGCCGAGGAGGAAGATGATGCCGGCGGCGCGGCCGGCACGCGCGCGCTCATGATAAGCGTCGGCCTCACCAACCACAGCATCCTTGAGAGGGTAATATCTTTGGCCGATTTGCACAAGGCCGTGTCACATGCCGTCTTGTCTGGCCTGTTGTCGCGGTCGGAGGCGGAAGCTCGAGAGGCCGAGATGAGCCGGAAGATTTCCGAAGACCCTGTTGTCGCGGAGTGGTTTGACGATAGGCGGGTCGCCAAGGTCTGGACTGAGACGTCTATGGTGGGCCCGTCTGGCGATGCCCAAATGCCTTTCGCCCGCCGCCGCCCGGACAGAGTCATGCGTATGGCCGACGGGCGCACAGTCCTTGTCGATTATAAATTCGGCAAGCGCAGCCCTAAGCACCACGCACAGGTCCGTGAATATGTCCGATGGCTTGAAATTGCTGGTTTTAAGGACGTTGAGGCCTATTTGTGGTACTATTCGGAAGGCGGGGTGGAAAAGGTCGGGTTGTAATTACGGCGTTTTATTGCTAAATTGCGCAGTTTTTGCGCGTCATTGCGCTTTTTTCTCACAAGATATTAAAGGTGGAAGAGGTCAGGGTCTGCTCTTTGGCATCGGGCAGCAACGGAAATGTTTACTATATTGAGTACGGTGGCGAGGCCATGGTTGTCGATGTCGGCATTAGCTACCGTAAGCTGAAGAACAGGGCAATGACGCGCAAGGTTGACTTGCGTAAGATCAAGTACATATTCATCTCGCATGAGCATTCCGACCATGTCTACGGCCTCGCCGGCCTCAGCAAGCAGGTCGGGGCGAGCGTCTTCATGACGCGGGGGACGTGGGACGGCATGCGAGACAAGTACAGGCCGGCGCCAGCCCAGACTACGGCTTTCGCCTCGGGGGGAGACCCCGTGCAGGCCGGGCCTTTCAAAGTCTTCAGCTTCGCCAAGCCGCATGACGTCATTGAGCCGTGCAGTTTCCGAGTCGAGGTCGGAGGGGTGTCCATCGGTGTTTTCACCGACATCGGCTCGCCGTGCGACGAGCTCGTGTCCAACATCTCGAAATGCCAACTTGTCTTCCTCGAGTCGAACTATGACATGCCCATGCTCTGGGCGGGGAGATATCCCGAAAGGCTCAAGCAGCGTGTCACGTCCGGCTTAGGCCACCTGTCCAACATCCAGGCCCACGACGCCGTCTGCCGGGCGGAGCCTGCCAATCTGCACGCCATTTTCCTCTCGCACATAAGCCACGAGAATAACAGGTCGGACATTGCCCTACAGGCCTTCAGCGATTTGGCGGACAAGTACCTTGTCAAGGTCATGAGCCGCGACGAGGCCAGCGACATATGGAGTGTCTCGCCCACTGGCGTGACAAAGGTGCCGCCGGTCATAGACCTCCCTTCCCGCCTTGACAGGGTGCCTCTCAAAATATCTTACTGATTTATTACAAAACCACAACGAGGCGGTGGCGAAAGCGCAGTTTTTCTCTCGCCCTTACGCCTGGTCAACCTTAATATTCTTACACGGACGATGGCGGAGTTACTTATTGACGTTGGCAACACAAAGTCCAAGCTGGCATTGTCTCAAGACGGGCGTCTCATCTCGGACGTCCTGCTCGCAGACCACGAGACCACGGTCTCGCAAGCCCTCGAGCTCGCCAGGAGCGGCGGCGCTCGCTGTTGCCTTGTCAGCAGCGTGGCTGAGGGCGGGGGTGAACTCGTCGGCTCACTCAACGGCCGCGGTGTCCGCACATCGCTGCTTTCTGTAGACATGAGGCTGCCTTTCGCCATTGATTACGCCACGCCTTACACTTTGGGGACTGACCGTGTGGCAGGCGTAGCGGGCGTTGTTGCGCAATTTGGAGTCCGCGACGCGCTCATAATTGATGCCGGCACTGCCATAACGTATGATTTCCTGTCGGCCGATGGAGTCTTTCGCGGCGGGGCCATATCGCCGGGCATAGGCATGCGCTTTCGCGCTTTGCACGCTTTCACAGCCAAACTGCCACTTTGCGGACCAGCTGACTTCACCGACTCCATCGTGGGGCGCGACACGCGGTCGGCCATAGCTTCCGGGGTCATGGCGGGGGTCTTGGCCGAGGCGCGGCACTTCATATCATCTTTCCGTAAGGATTATCCCGACTCCATTGTCGTTTTCACTGGCGGCGATTACGAAAATTTTGATTTGACTGCAAAAATAGGCATATTTGCGCGCCCGAACTTAGTACTTGAGGGGCTTGCACACCTCGCACATCTCAATCTTTAAGTTTTTCTAATCGGGCTGACGCTTTGATTTTTAAGCGTATGCTTCTGTAGTCTCTGACTTCTGAATGTGCTTAACGTCTATTTGGCAAAGTTTTTGCTAATTTTAGAGTCAGAGCTGCTAAAGCGAGTCTGTTAATGATGGCTACGCAAGTTGTAGCCTTTCATGGCAACTTCTGTCTCCGGCAGACATCACATAAGAGTAAAAATTAAACCAAACAATAAACATGGACAACTTTAAGATCTTGGCCGCCGCCGCTCTCATGGTGGCTCCGTCGATTGCCTCAGCACAGAAGGGCGTCGAGGATGGCTCTAAATTCGGCCATGGCGAAGACAGCGTCACCTGCATCATGAACCTTGTTCAGTATGGTGACCAGGTCAAGCAGAAAAACTATAAGGAGGCGTACGAGCCTTGGAAAATCGTATTCGCGCAGTGCCCGCTCGCCAAAGGCGTCGGCCTCTACACCGACGGCCTCAAGATCATGAAGGATCTCTACGTCAAGGACGCCGCCAACAAGGAGACGTACTATGACTTCATCCTCAAGATTTACGACCAGCGAGCCAAGTACTATGGCCAAAACAAGAAATATCCTGCCTCTTACCTTCAGGGCATGAAGGCTCTCGACATGCTCAACTACAAGAGCGACGACAAGGCGGTGCGCACCGAGGCTGTCAAGCTCCTTGAAGGGGCCATGGCGGCCGCCGCGTCAACCATCCAGCCCGCATTCCTTCAGACATACATGCAGCAGCGCGTCCTCCAGTTCAAAGATCAGGAGATCCCGGCTGAAGATGTCGTGAATGCGTATGTCTTCTGCTGCGACCTTATGCCTAAGGTTGAGGCCGCCACCACGAACGAGAAGATCAAGGCGGCTTGCGAGACCTCTAAGGACAACATCGAGCAGATCTTCGCGCAGAGCGGCGCTGCTGACTGTGCCACACTCGAGCGCATCTTCCAGCCTCAGCTCGCGGCCAATCAGGCCAACGAGGCGTGGCTCAAGCGCATCAACAAGCTCCTCGGCAACGGCGACTGCACCGAGAGCGACCTCTTCTACGCCACCTCCGAGGCCCTTCACAAGATCTCGCCCGAGGCTTCGTCGGCTCGCGGCATCGCCAAGATGTATCTCAAGCAAGGCGACGTGGACAAGGCTATCTCTTACTATGACGAGGCCATCAAGCTCGAGACTGATGACAACCTCAAGGGTAAGTACTACTACGAGATGGCGCTCGTGAACTTCTCCGGCAACAATCTTGCCGCGGCTAAGCAGGCTTGCTACAACTCCATCCAGCTCCGTCCTGATTGGGGCATGCCCTACATCGTCCTCGCTAAGGTCTACGCCACTGGCGCTCGCAACATTGGCGAGAAGGACTACGAGAAGAAGGCAGGCTACTGGGTAGCCGTCGATAAGCTCATCAAGGCAAAGAGCATTGATCAGTCAGAGGCCGTCCAGAAGGAGGCTGCCGACCTCATCAGGCAGTACTCTCAGTACTTCCCCTCTAAGGAGGACCTCTTCTTCGAGGGTCTGAAGGACGGCTCCGCCCATCATGTCGGTGGCTTCATCAACGAGAACACCACCGTCCGTGCGCACAAGTAATAATCATACACCATCGTAAATGACGGTCGTGTCGAATAGCATCATTCAGATGGCAGGCAACGCTTTGGCGTTGCTTGCCATTATATTTTTATCTCTCCCGCTCCCGTCATGCCTCCGAAATGAGGACAGCGAGCTTAAAGCTGTCGAGCAGGAGATGGAGAGGCCCAGCCTCGGGGCCTACGATCTCCATACTTTCGTAACTGACTCCGGCAAGGTCAAGTATGAGTTCATAACGC
>SFOL01000071.1 GCA_004552385.1 Bacteroidales bacterium
CTTGAGACCGATGAAGTTGACCTTGCTGAGCCTTGGCCTCTCTTTGAGCGCGACCTCAATGACGACGTGTCCGTCTTGAGTGTCTTTGTAATACATCTTGACGTCGGAGAAGAGGCCGTTGTTGAGGTAGCGTTTGACCGACTGGGTTATCTCATCGCCCGGGATAGCCACCTCCTGGCCCTTGTGGAGTCCGGAGAGGTTGACCAGAAGAGAGTGGTCCATGTGTTGCACGCCGGTGACGATGATGTCGTCAATGACATATTTCCTGGCGACACCTGAATAGGAGACTTTATCAACCTTCTGCTCGTGCGTGACGGCGGCGAGGGTGGTGTCAGCAGGCGCGTCAGCCTGCGCCCAAGCGTTAATGCCGAGCGAGATAAGTGAGAGAGCCGTCAGGAGGATTTTCTTGAACATTATTATTGGTAATGCTGTGGGGAGATTAGTTGATTAGTCGGAAAGGAGTGGTGGAAGACGGCCTATTTAGTTTGGATCTGCTCACTGGTCATGCCGAAGCGCCTCTCTCGGTGCTGATAGTCGACAATGGCCTTATAGAGGTCCTCGGCCTGAAAGTCCGGCCAAAGCGTCTCAGTGAAATAGAATTCGGAATATGCCGTCTGCCAAAGGAGGAAGTTGCTAATCCTGTATTCACCACTTGTACGGATAAGCAGCTCGGGGTCAGGCATGAAGCTTCCGGGCATGTAAGAGGCGAAAAGCTCCTCGTCGACCTTTTCGGGGTTGAGCCCTCCCTTTGCGGCCTCGTCGGCTATTCGCCTTGCAGTCTCAGCTATCTCCCACCGTCCACTATAGCTAAGGGCGAGGACGAGAGTGAGGCCGGTGTTGTCTTTAGTCTTGTCCTCGGCCGCCATGAGCTTTTTGCGGAGGGATTCGGGAAGTCGTCCGTCTCCAAGGATCTTGACGCGGACGTTATTCTTAATCAGTTCGGCTATCTCACTCTCGATGGTGGAGCCGAGAAGGGACATAAGGCCGGAGACTTCAGCCGCAGGCCTGTTCCAATTCTCAGTAGAAAAGGCGTAAAGCGTCAGGAACTTGACACCCGCGATTTGCGCAGCCTCGGTGACTCGCCTGACGGAGCCGACACCGAACTTGTGACCGACCAGTCGGACGCTGCCCTGCTTTTTTGCCCACCTGCCATTGCCATCCATAATGATGGCTATGTGGGATGGAACTCTTGCGGGGTCGATCTGCTCCTTGTATGTCATAGTTTACGAAACTGTCATTATAAAAAAAGCGCACGATTCTCACTTGCGTCCGCCCGGGACAAAGCCGTCGTTGCAGACGAGCGAGCGCGGCCAGAGGCTAATCGAGACTGCGACGCAGAGGTTCGAGAACCAGTCGTTGTTGTGCGTGAACTTGTGCACCCCGTTCCTGTATGGGTCAGACGGGTCAAAAGTGCCATCTTCCGGTTTGACGCATTCAAACTCGTCGGTAAAAGTCTTGTGGAAGGTCCACTCCAAACCGAGTCGGAGGAACTTATTGACCTTGTATTTAACCCCGAAGCCGAAAGGCAAAGATAATACAAATTGGCGTTTTTTAGCATCAGCCTTGTAATGAGAGTAGGCGGTGCAGCCGAGTCCGAGGGCCAAATATGGGGAGAAGCGCGTCTGCTCCTTGCGAAACATATGGTCGAAGCTGAGGAAATTGAACTCACCGAGGAACGAGACGTCAATCAGCCCGTTCTTGAACTCGCAGTTGAGTGGCCGTACGACCTCTGTCTGCCCCTCTTCGAACTTAGCGCCGCTCGGCGCCACGGCCGAAGAGTATATGTCGGTCGACTTGTCGTCATACCTTCCCTCGATGGCGAAGTAGCCGACCTGGCCGCGGAAGGCTATGCGATCGTTTGCCATATAACGTCCGAAAAAGGCGGCGGCGGGCCTCGTCATCTTGAACTGCTGCGACGGGTTCATATCGCCCAGATAGTAGCTTCCGCCCGCCATCAACCCGAGCTCAAGCCTGTCTTGCGCCGAGGAGCGTGCAGGCGCGAGGAGCAAAGCGGCAAAGACCAACACGCCGAGAACCCGCACGAGTGCGCGCAGGCTCAGCAGAAGGGGCGACGAAGCGCGATATGTAAGACCTTCAGGACGAGGCATCAGTCACATAAAATGGTGAAAAGGTCGACACGGCGCGAAGATGCGCCAAGCGGGCCTATGGGACAACATTAATTCAATACGCGTCGCAAAATAATCTACGAAAGCCCCGGCTCACGGAGCTTGGCCTGCGGGTTGCGCGCGTCGGCGCCCCAAAGCAACTTCTCGCGCAGTGTCCGAAAGAAGGAGTAGCTGGCGAGCTGTATGCGCTTTACACCGATGTTGGCCTTAGCGATGCGAAGTCGCCCGCCGTTAGGCATAAGATGCGTCTGCCCGTCAAAGGAGGCCATGACATTGGGTCCTCGCCCGTCGACAATGATGTTGATGACGACGTTGTCGGGCAAGACGAGTGGGCGTATTGATAGATTGTGGGGGGCTACTGGCGTGAGGATAAGACTGTTTGACGTTGGAGCCACGATAGGCCCCCCGACAGAGAGTGAGTAGGCCGTGGAGCCTGTGGAGGTTGCCACGATAAGCCCGTCGGCCCAGAAAGTGGTGAGGTAGTCGCCGTCAACGTAGGTGTCGAGGGTCAGCATTGATGAGTTGTCGCACTTGGAAATGGCGAACTCGTTGATGGCGAAGCCTATGGGGTCTCGAGTGCCATCGGCGTACATGTTGATGACGGTGACATCGGTGGTCCTGTACTTACCCTCGATGAGGTCAGAGACGGCCTGCTGAAGCTGGTCTGGCGCCACGTCGGAGAGGAAGCCGAGCCTGCCGCGGTTGATGCCGAGCACAGGCACGTCGGAGCCCATCACCATCTTGGCGGCGGCGAGGAAGGTGCCGTCACCGCCGACACTCAGGAGGGCGGATGAGGCCCGCACGGCGTCGATTGTCGCGACCCGCTCCACACGGTCGGCCTCGCGGAAGTTCGCGTTGACCATCTGGTCATAGACATCGGCCCAGACCCCGACCCTCGCGCCGGCCGCAAGGAGCGACTGGATGAGGTGTCCGTAGGTTTCAGCCGACTGGAAGTCGAAATGGCGACTAAAAAGGGTGAACAATGCGCAGTAGGTTGATTAGTTGATAAAAGACAGGGCGTGGCGTCAGACATTCAGGAGCTCAGCAGCGAGGGCTTTAAGGTCGACCCCCCCGAAATTGCCGGATGTCATGAGCAAAAGGACGTTGCCGCTCAAATCGGCCTGCCTGAGGCGAGCCACGACATCGGCGGGGCTGGTGAGCACGGCGAGGTCGGGATGAGCGAAGGCCTCGGCGACATCGGAGGCTGAGAATTGGTCAAGCCTCTTGTGTTGAATGACCTCGGGGCTGAAATAGACTATGGCGTGGTCGGCCCCGGACATGGTGCCGGCATACTGCGGGAGGAAGTCCCTGGTAAGGCTGCTAAAGGTGTGCAGCTCCATGCATGCGAACACTTTGCGCCCCGGATATCGGCTGCGAACGGCATCAATGGTAGCCTTGAGCTTAGAGGGGGAGTGGGCGAAGTCAAGGTAAGCCACGGCTCCCCTCATGGGTCCGTCGGCCGCGGCGCGGCAGAGCTCCTGGAGGCGTCGGGCCGCCCCGCCGAATGTCGCGATGGCCTCGGCGAACTGCGAGTCGGAAATGCCGACCTGGCGGCACGCGAGGAGGGCGGCCTGCATGTTCTGCATATTATGGTCTCCGAAGACGGAGACCCGCAAGTCGGTCCCGCAGATGTCGGCGAAGACCTGGGAGCCGTCTGGCGACACTCGCCAAGGGAACCCCTCGTAGGGCAGGATGGAGACGCCCTGTGGGTAGTCCTCGGCCGCTATGGCGCGCAGATTGGCATCTTTAGCGCAATAGATGAGACTGCCCCCGGGCATAATGGAGTGCGCGAACTTGCGGAACTGGTCGACATAGCCGTCGAAAACCGGAAAGACGTTGACGTGATCCCAGGCTATGCCGGTTATGACGGCCACATCGGGATGATAATGGAGGAATTTGCTTGTGCGGTCGAGCGGAGAAGTGAGATACTCGTCGCCCTCAAAGACAGCCACTTTGGCGGTGTCGGAGAGCCGGACCATGGTATCGAACCCGTCGACCTGCGCGCCGACCATGTAGTCGAAGTCGACACCGCAATGGCGGAGGACGTACATGATCATGGCGGTGGTAGTGGTCTTCCCATGGCTGCCGCCGACGACAATGCGCTTCTCGCGGCGCGTCTGCTCGTAGAGGTAGTCGGGGAAAGAGTATATCTTGAGTCCGAGCTGCCGCGCTCGCATGAGCTCGGGGTTGTCTTCGGTGGCGTGCATGCCGAGGATCACGGCATCGAGCTCCGTCGTTATGCGGTCAGGATGCCAACCCGGCAGGTCAGGGAGGAGCCCGTGCGCGGCGAGGCGGCTCTTGGAAGGCTCGAAGAACTCGTCATCAGAGCCGGAGACGTCGTAGCCCTTAGCCTGCAGGGCAAGTGCGAGGTTGTGCATGACGGCGCCGCCAATGGCGATAAAATGTACGCGCATTATTTTAATATTAGATATTACGGAGTTACTGCACCTGATAATGATGTTCTGTCACATATTTTCGACCACGTCGGTCAGCTCGAGAGACTTGTCGGGCTTGGGTATGGGCTTCCCGTCAATCCTTTGGGATCGCACCGAATAGTAGATTCCCGGCACGGAGCAGAAAAGCGACACGGCATAGAAGAGCAGACTGAGCGATATGGCGAAACTGGGTTCGACCCCGAGATAGCGCGAGCCGATCATGAACGCCATCTCTCGCGCGCCGACTCCGCCTATGGTGACGGGGACGGCCGAGGCTATGCTGCTGAGGAGGAAGAGGAACAGGTAATCGCCGATAAGCCCCTCGGCCCCCAGCCCCTCAAGGATGGCAGCCGCGGTGCACATCTGCAACCCCTGCACGCAGAGCGAGACGGCGAGAGCCACAAGGGCCGCCCGGGACAGGTTGCGTTGAAACAGCCGGAAGAACATCCAGTAGACCCAGACGCCGACCGGTATCAAGGCCAAGACCCAAAGCTGGTCTGTAGGCGACAAGCCTCCGATGCCGACGCACTCAGCCAGCCCCGGGCGGAAAGCCGCATAGACCAGCGTGTAGACGATGATGGCTCCGAGTCCGCTGAGGCGGTCGCCAATAAGAGCGAAGACGGCGGGCTTGACTGGCGTGGTGTAGCGCCTGTGGAGCCAATAGACCTTGTAGCCGTCGCCCCCCACCCCGCCCGGCAGGAAAAAGTTATAGAACATGCCGAGCCAGTAGAGCCGCATGTTGACCTTCCAATTGACAAAGACCGGGACGGCAGACAACACGCCTCGCACCCTCTCGGAGCTCACGACCTGCGAGAGCGTGTAGAGAGCCACGGCGAGGGCGAGCCAGAGAGGCGAAACGCCGCGCATAGTCTGCCACGTGCCGCCGAAGTCGATCTTGGAGAATACGAAAGCGAGCGCGCCGACCGACACGCCTACTTTCAGTGTTGTTTTGATGGCTTTATTCATTGGCGGGGGGCGATGGAGCCAGGCGCGCGGGCATGTGCTACTCGCCCGTGAGCTTTTCGAGAATACAGTCAATAGTCATGACGCACACCGGGCACGGCGTGCCGCTCTTCGTCTTGATGTCGGCGCAAGTGACGTGGCCGTTGGTGGCTTTCTTGAACTCGTCCTCTATAAGCCCCGCCTTGTCGGGCAAGGCGCACTGGGCAGCGTGGAGAGCCCCGCACAGCCCGCCCGGGGCGCGCCCCGCGGCGCAACCGGCGAAACGCTCAAGAGCCTCGTCGGGCTCGAGTCCGTAGAGTTTGGCGTATTTATAGGCGACCGCCTGCGCGCAGTTGTGGCGGTAGGGCGGTGTGCGGAACGTGTCAGTGCACTTCATGGGCACGAGGGCTAAAGGTTGCTATCGTATTTGCGGAATTCGGAAGGCCTCGTCCATGGCGAGGAAGCGGTCGCGGCTGTCGTCGCCATATTTGGCGCACGAGGCGAGCGCCCTGTCGAAGCTCTTCATGTCAGTGAGTTTCTTGGACTTGCTGAAGAACTTGTCGGCATAGCACACGATCTTCTCCTCGGGCGAGACCGGGACGAGGTCGCGGCGCGGCAGTGGAAGGTTGTTCTCGACGATATAAGAGAGCGACAGTCCGGAACCCGTATGCCTCTCAGCCACGAGGGCATGGCGGGGAAGCCCCGCCCCCCTGAGCATCTCGGACCCTATCGTGCCGTGGCAGATGTAAGGGCTGTCGCCAAAACAGAAGATGGCGGGCGCATTGGTGCCGATGATGCCGATGTCATGGAGCATGGCGGCCTCATAGACGAACTGCCTGTCGGCGCCCGCCTCGGGGTGGGCGTCGACGATGGCGACTGCGAGGTCGGCTACACACTGGCTGTGGGTCAGAAGGACGTCCCACAAACGGGAGCCGCGCTCATAGAACTGCGCGATGACAGACTCGGGAGACATGGGTCGGGGCGGGAAAGAAGTCTTAGTGGTGCCTTGATCGGAGTTCGCGGGCGACGTCCTCGATGCGGTAGCCCTTGTGGGTGAGGAGCACGATGAGGTGGTAGAGCACGTCGGCGCTCTCGTAGATGAAGTTCTCGTCGTCGCAGGCTGTGGCGCCTATGACGCACTCTACAGCCTCCTCGCCGAGCTTCTTGGCGATCTTGTTAGTACCTTTCTTGAAGAGGCTGGTGGTGTAGCTGCCCTCGGGCATCTCCTGGTGCCTCTTGTCGATGAAATCTTGGAGTTCTTTGAGGAACATGACGTCCTCCGCCTCGTTGGTCTCCCCCCAGCAGGTGTCGGTGCCGGTGTGGCAAACGGGGCCGTCGGGGTGGACTTTGATGAGGAGCGTGTCGTGGTCGCAATCTTCAGCAATTGAGACGACGTGTAGGAAGTTGCCGCTCGTCTCACCCTTGGTCCAGAGCTTCTGGCGGCTACGGCTGAAAAAGGTGACGAGGCCCTCGGCCTTGGTCTTCTCAAACGCCTCCTGGTTCATGTATCCGAGCATGAGCACTTTGGAGGTGTCGGCGTCTTGTATGATTGCGGGGACGAGGCCCGCCGGGTCTTTGGTGAAGTCCAACATTGGGTTTATGGTGTAAATATGCGTTTTTAAGGGATTCTACTTGAGCCTTACGGGGATTCCGTTCTGCGCGAGGTACTCCTTGAGGTTCGGAATTGCGATCTCGTGGAAATGGAATATGGAGGCCGCGAGGCCTGCGTCCGCCTTGCCTTTGGTGAAGACGTCGCGGAAATGCTCCATTGACCCGGCTCCGCCCGATGCTATGACGGGTATTGAGAGTTCCTCGCTCAGTCGCGCGAGTGCTTCGCAGGCGAACCCGCCCTTCGTGCCGTCATGGTTCATGCTCGTGAATAGTATCTCGCCCGCGCCGCGTTCTTGCGCCTCGTGCGCCCACTCGAAGAGCCGCCTCTCGGTGAAGATGCGTCCTCCGTGGACGGTGACGCACCACTCGCCTTTTTCGTCTTGTTTGGCGTCGATGGCCACGGTGACGAACTGGCTGCCGAAGTTGTGCGAGAGGTCGGAAATGAGCTGCGGGTTCTTGACTGCGGCAGAGTTGACGGAGACCTTGTCGGCTCCTGCGGCGAGCAGCCTGTCGGCGTCGGCGAGTTCGCTAATTCCTCCGCCGACGGTGAACGGTATGTTGATGTGCCGCGCGATGCGCTCGACGAGCGAGGCGAACGTCTTGCGGCCTTCATGGCTCGCCGTGATGTCGAGGAAGACGAGCTCGTCGGCTCCTTGGCGCGCATATTCCGCCCCGAGCTCGACAGGGTCACCCACATTCTTGATGTTGACGAAGTTGACACCTTTGACGGTCTGCCCGTCTCGGATGTCAAGGCATGGTATTATACGTTTGGCGAGCACAGTTATTTTGGCTTCGTGATTTTTGTAATTGAAAAGCGCAAGGGGCGGCATGGCATAAGAATGCGAGCCGCGCCCTTGCGCGAATTTAGCTTTAAAAGGGAAACCTTGGGGCTGGAAGGGGATAATATTTCGCAGCGCCCATCCGCAAGGCCGTGGCGGACGGGCGGGGTGAAGTTAACGTCAGGCGGCGGCTACAGGTCTTCGTAGCGACCTTGAAAGAGGGCGTCGGCGCCTTTTATCGAGCCGCCGTTCATGCCGGCGCGCAGGTAGCGGGCGCGCTGTTGCGCGGTGCCGTGGGTGAAGCTCTCGGGCACGGCATGGCCTTGCGCCTTCTTCTGGAGGTAATCGTCTCCGATGACGAGGGCGGTTGATATGGCGTCCTCGACGTCGCCGTCCTCGAGCGAGTGGAAAAGCTCGTTCTCGCCGGCGGCCCAGACCCCGGCGAGATAGTCGGCCTGGAGCTCGAGACGTACGCTGAGCTGATTGGCCTGCGCCTGGGGGAGCGAGTTCATCCGCTCGTGCACTTTAGGGAGCGTGCCGAGGAGGTTCTGCACGTGGTGGCCCACCTCGTGGGCCACCACGTAGGCGTAGGCCAACTCGAAAAGATCCTTGCCATGGCTGGGGCGGACCCCGAGGCTCTGCTTCATGGAGAGCAGGAAAGAGAGATCGATGTAGAGGCACTGGTCGGCCGAGCAGTAGAACGGCCCGACGGCCGACGTGGCCCCGCCGCATGAGCTCTGCACACTCTCGGAGAAAAGGACGAGCGTGGGTGGCTGATAAGAGAGTCCGGCCTCGCGAAATTTGACCGTCCAGACATCCTCAGTCGAGGCGAGGATCTGCCGGCAGATGGTGGCCATGCGCTCCTCCTCGGCGGTCGGCTGATAGTCGGGCGAGACTCCATCAGCCGCGACGGAGGTGGAGACTGAGGTCCCGAGTCCGGCATCGGAAAGCACGCTGAGCGGGTTGCCCCCCTGCAAGTAAACGACAAGCATGGCTACTATGACTCCCACAATGCCGATGCCCCCCGCCGCCTTGCCCTTTGAGGAGCCTCGGCGATCATCAACGTTGGAACTCTCCCTGCGCCCTGATAGTTTCATAACTGAATATTATTTTCCAAACAACAAATACGGAAAGATAGAGGCGAGGCCGCACCACTATGCGGGCGGCGCACAACGCCGCTTTACGAATGCGAGACGTAAATGTTCGCCATTCCGGGTGCAATTTCGGACTGTTCGGACATCATTTGGGACCATTCGCGTCTTGCCGCGGCCTGCTAACAGGTAAAATGACGTATATTAACGTGAGTTCGATGAATTCTGAAAAATGCGAACAGGGGTAGCAGGCTTACCTTCTGAAGCTCAGTGAACCTATTGTACGAAACCACTTTTGGGAACATATCTTTCATATTGCCACACACTTCGTTGAGGTAGAAATGCTTTAGACATCGGTAGTCAGAAGAATGGAACAGAATCATAATCAACATGATCTCAGGCTCCGACATTTTGCCATCACGATGGTAGTGTCTCTTTTTTCGGTCGGTCTGTTCTATGC
>SFOL01000072.1 GCA_004552385.1 Bacteroidales bacterium
TGCGTTGCTGTTTGTTTGGTTTTTTAAATAAATTCTGACGTTTGTCTTTATTGACTATGTGTGCCAAAAGGTTGGTCTTTAGTGGTGTAGATTGATTTAGCGCACTTCGTGTTGCAATCGGATGGTTGCAATGCGTAAAAAAGTATCAAAAATGGCAAACATTTCATTGGGTCTTTGCGTATGAGATGGTGTCCAAAGGGAAAGAAATAAGGTCTCGACATCTCCCATTGCCCACATGGCCTTTTAGCTCTCCCCGGTGGGCATGAACCTCAATTACACACCAGACCTATGAAAGAAAGTATGACGAAGCCGGAGGGTTACTTCTCGTTCAACACTCCCACTGGCGACCTTGAAGGTAAGAATGAAAAGAACGATGCATCTGTACAGCCTGCTTTCAATGACTTCGTCTGTATGCCGGAGTCTGAGCAAGCTAAGAAGGTTGACGGTAAGGCTCAGCAGAGCGACCTCAATTTTTTCTAACCACTCCCAGAAGCCATGAGCGGCGCAGGCTCTGATTTGTTCATCACGTCAGCCACCTGAGCCCCGCTCTCACATTATTAGTCCGGCACGTCGAGATTGTTCGCTCGGCGAGCCGGACTTTCTTTTTTTATATGATGGCTGTCGCGCATTCCAAATGGTAATTGATGGCGTAAAGCCCGCGTCTGAGGCCGCCGCCGCTTCTCCCGTTGCTCTGCGCCTGGCCGGTTCGGCTCTGCGTGGCTCGCATAGACAGGTGGTTTGTCGCCGCTTCGTAATGACGTCCTGACGTTATGTGTGATACTTTTGCAAGTGTTGATTACGACTACCATGTGGAAGTATTACGCCATCCTGTCTGCTCTTTTTGCGGCCCTTAACGCGATATTCGCCAAGGTGGGTGTGTGCGCCATAGATTCTGACCTTGCCACGGCCATCCGTACAGCCATCATCCTGCTCGTCACTTGGGGCATAGCCCTCATCGGCCACCATACTGGCCAGATCCGCTCGATAAGTGGCGTGACGTGTACATTCTCGGCTAAAGATCGCTGGTACAATAATATATGTCACGTCCGCCATGCGATCCCATTGTGTCTACATTTAAACGAGCAAGTCAGATTTGGAGGATAAAGCGCGAAATAAGGTAATATGTAGGCTAATGGAATTTACCGAGGGGTGCCGGCGGAAAAGGTACGGACTCGTGAAATTTAAAGTTAGCGAGCTACAGGCAAAAGAACTGGATGCGGATTTCTCAGGTTGCGGGCGATAGTCTCACATAAGAAACAGCCCCCTCGCAACGTGTGCGAGGGGGCTGTTCACTGTGTATAGGGAGCCGCCGCCTACATGACGAGGGCCGAAGCCCCTACGATGGCCGCGTCGCCGCGCTTGAGCGATGATGGCAATATCTTGCACTTCCCGCGGAAAATCTGGAGAAGGTACTTGTCAAGGTTCTTACGGATGGGCTCGAAGATGAAGTCGCCGGCCGCCGTCGGCCCGCCGAAGAGGAATATGGCCTCGGGGCTCGTGTGCGATATGGTGTCGGCCATGCCGCGCGCCAGGTAGTCGCCGGTTATCTCAAAGACTTTAAGCGCAATGGCGTCGCCCTTGACGGCGGCGTCGTATATGTCCTTGCTCTCAAGCTCTTGGAACGACTTGCCAGCCAGGAGGCTGTCGGTGGCGTTATACTCAACCATCAGCTCAAAAGCCGTGCGCTTCATGCCGACGGCCGAGCAGTAGGCCTCAAGATGCCCGCGGATGCCGCAACCGCACATGCGGCCGCCCGGCACGAGCATCGTGTGACCACACTCGCCGGCGAATCCGTCATGGCCGTAAACGAGCTTGCCGTCGACGACAATGCCGGATCCTACACCAGTGCCAAGCGTGTACATGACGAAGTTCTTCATCCCCTTGGCTCCGCCATAGACCATCTCGCCCATCGTGGCGGCGTTGGCGTCGTTCGTCATGATGATCTTTGGCATCTCGGGAAATTGCACCTTGAGCAAGTCGACAAGGGGCACGATACCCTTGAAAGACAAGTTTGGGGCATATTCAATCGTGCCCTTGTAATAGTTGGCGTTCGGAGCGCCAAGGCCGATGCCGACGAACTCGACATCCGGGTTGAGCTTTTGAACGTCCGAGATGAGGTTGCGAATCGCTTGCGCCATCTCAATGACGTATTGCTGGGTGTCGCCGTGCTTGGGCGTCGAGATGTTTGTCTTTACGAGGACGTTACCCTCGGCGTCTACTACGCCGATAGCCGTGTTGGTGCCACCAATATCGACACCAAGCGACACGCTTTTTTTCATAACTGCAGTCATTATTCCGGTTACTTTGTTTTAGTTCTCCGATATGTGTTATCTAAGGTAGGGCTCACCTGTCCACACCAATACGGCCGCTTGTTTGGGGGGCGCGGGGTGGGCTGCCGTCCACCCCTTGGCTTCTTCGGACTTCGCGTGGGCTCGGAGAGAACTACGAACAAATGTAAAGTTATCCAAAAAACAGAATATGGAGAAAGGATTGAGGCAAAATCGGATTGCCCGCCTTACAGTTTAGCCGCCTCGATTGTCGACAATGCCTGCTCGATCATCTCCATCTTGGCCATTTCGCAGCCTGCCGCGCGAGCCATGGATATCGGGCGGCGGTAGAGGTACTCTATCTCCATCGGCCTGTGGAAATCATAATCGAGCCTCATGCTTGGGGAGTATGGGGGCATCTGGCGCGTCGATTCTATCATGGCGTCAATGAATGATTCTTTCAGGTCAGGGGCTCCACACACCTGGGCGGCGTGGACCACCTCGCGCATGAGGTCGCGCACAAGATTGACCGCCGGCTCCGCCACGAGTGTGTCCGTCTGGCAACGCAGAAGGACCGATAAACCATTGAACGGCATGTTCCACACGGCTTTCTTCCACCTTGCCAAGGCATAGTCCATCACTTTGATTGGCACGCCCGAGGCGCGGAATTCCTCCGCCACCTCATCGAGCACGGTCAAATCGTCCGGCGAAAGGTTATACGGGGCGAGGTTGATATTGCCATAAAACTGATGGTCGATTTTGCCAGGACCGACTTTAGCGGAACATATGAACGCGAGCCCCGCCACGAGCCGCGCCCCCGGCACGAGACGCTCCACCTCAGCCTCGACTCCGATGCCGTTCTGGATGAGTATGACGAGCGATGTAGGCTTAAGCAGCGGCGGCAGCATAGTTGAGAGCAGCCCCTCGCTTGTCGTCTTGAGGCAGACTACAACCACATCAACTGGGCCGATATCCTCAACACGGCTGTAGGCCTGCACACTTGGCAGCGCGAAGTCTCCGCTATGAGACTTGACGGAGAGCCCATGCTCACGGACATACTCAAAGTCCGAGTGGAGCAGGAAACGCACATCATGGCCGGCAAGGGCCAGCCGCCCGCCAAAATATCCTCCCACGCCGCCAGTCCCGACGATGGCATAACTTCTCTTCATCTTCGCTATGAGATATTTATGATTGACACCAATGTTAACTCTTTAATAACCGCCTCTCTTGCTTTGGCGCAAAAAAAAGCGCCCCGCCAGACGCAACGGTCGGGCAGGACGCGACAAAAGTAACTATTTTTCCGCGACCAGGAAGCGGCCTCCTCATCGCCCCCACGCGTCGTCTACATGGCGAATGTGTTAAATCCGCCATCAACCACCGCCACGGTGCCCGTGACGAATTTCGCGGCGTCGCTTATGAGGTAGTGTATCGTGCCGCACAGCTCCTCGGGCTCACCCATGCGTCCGAACGGAGTCTGGCGAATGACGTCCTGTCCGCGCTGCGTGAACGTGCCGTCGGGGTTGGTGAGCAGCGCGCGGTTCTGCTCGGTTATGAAGAAGCCGGGCGCTATGGCGTTTACGCGAATCCCCTCGCCGAACTTCTTGGCGCACTCGGTGGCCATGTATGCTGTGAAGTTTGATATTCCGGCCTTTGCCGCCGCATAGCCGCAGACGCGCGTCATGGGGCGGAAAGCCGCCATCGACGAGAAGTTGACCACGCTGCCCTTGCCCTGCGCCACCATGGGCTTGAGGAAGACCTGGGTGGGAATGACAGTCCCTGTGAGGTTGAGGCTGAGCACTTTCTGGAACTCGTCCGGCTTGAGGTCGAAGAAGTTCTGGTCGGGCGTGATGGTCGCGCCTGGCATGTTGCCGCCGGCCGCATTGAGCAGGGTGTCCACGCGGCCGTACTTCTCCACCACGGAGTCGCGTATCGCCTCCATCTGCTCCACGCTCATGACGTCGCCTTTTTGGAACTCGGCCACTCCGCCAGCCTTGGCGATGTCCGCCACTATGGCTTCGCCGACCTCAGCCTTGCGGCCTATTATGACCACCTTGGCCCCGTTCTCCGCCAAATACTTGGCAATGCAGCGCCCGAGTATGCCGGTGCCGCCGGTTATTACAACCACCTGACCCTTGATGTCGAATAAGTTTGTCATTCTTCTTACGTATTATATTAAGAGATGATGTTTTTCAGAAAAGTCCGGGCTGCCTGTATGGCAGTCCGAGTTCGTTGTCGACTGTGGCAATGATGCCTTGCACCTGCCCGAGGGCGAACATGCGGCCAAGGAAGCTGTAGCCGGCATTGTAGCCGCGCGACTCGTCGCCGAGCATCGTCATGCCGTGGTCCACGCGCATGGGCAGCGTCGGGTCGGTCTTCTCGAATATGCGGACAAGCTCCACGAGGTTTGCCCGTCCGCCCAGGTGGCCGGCTTCGGTGAAATCCCCGTTTGGGAATATGTGGCACGAGCGGAGGTGCACGAAAGAGGTGCGGCTGGCGTATTTGCGGGCAAGAGCGACGACGTCGTTGTGGCCACCGGCAGAAAGCGAACCGGCGCAGAACGTCAGGCAGTTATGAGGATTGTCCACCGCATGGAGGAACCAGTCGATGTCGGCATCGCACGTGACGATGCGCGGCAGGCCGAGTATCTGGAACGGCGGGTCGTCCGGGTGCACGCACATGCGGATGTCCATCTCGTCGCAGACGGGCATGATGGCCGCGAGGAAGTAGCGCATGTTCTCGCGCAGGGCGTCGGCCGTGATGCCGTCGTAGAGGCCGAGCAGGTCGCGGAAAAGCTCCACCGGGTGCTCGTCGCCCTCCTTTATGTTGCCGGAGACGAAGCCCTGGGTCTTGACTATTATGGTGTCCACAAGGTTGTGGTCGTCTTCGGGCGTCATTGTGGCCTTGAGCTTCTCGACCTCGGCAAGAACGTCGTCGGGCCATGACTTCTCGGCCCCAGGGCGTTTCAGTATGCAGATGTCGAAATAGGCGAATTGGGCGTGGCTGAAGTAGAGGTTGGAGGTGCCGTTGGCGTTGGGGTGCGATAGGTCGGTGCGCGCCCAGTCAAGGACGGGCATGAAATTATAGCACACGTTCTTGACGCCCTCGAGAGCCAGGTTGCGCAGGCTGGTTTTGTAATTGTCTATCAAGCGGTCCCGATCCGCCCCTGCGTATTTTATGGCCTCGCTCACGGGCAGGCTCTCCACGACCGACCATCGCATGCCGTAACCCTCTATGTATTCGCGCAAGTCTCGAATCTGCTCTCGCGTCCAGACCTCGCCATTAGGAACGTCATGTAATGCGGTGACGATGCCCTCCACGCCTATCTGGCGCAGCATGTCGAGGGTTATCTTGTCTTTCTTGCCGAACCATCTCCACGTCCTTTCCATTTCTGTGTTAAGTCTTGTTTTGGGGGTTGAACATAGACGAGTGACGAGTCACCGCGTCAACTATCTGCTGGGGCAAATATAGAAAAACGAACTGAACGAACAATGCATATTGCGTAACAAAATTTAAGGCTCTAAAACATTAAGGCGCGGCAAAAGAGTATGTTAAGTCAAAATTTCGCTATATTAGCGGGGTATGCGGCCGCGTCTTAACGTGGCGAGCCGATAAAATCAAACCTCTGCGCCATGAACACGAACGACAAGATTATAAAGCTACGCGAGCAGATGCAACTTTTTGGCCTCGACGCCTACATAGTCTACACGTCGGACCCTCATAACAGCGAATACCCTGCCGACCATTGGAAATTCCGCGAATATCTGAGCGGTTTCAACGGCTCGGCCGGCACGCTCGTGGTTACGAAAAATCACGCCGGGCTATGGACCGACTCGCGGTATTTCATTCAAGCCGAGAAACAGTTGCGCGGCTCGTGCGTTGAGCTGCACAAGATGTTCACGCCGGGCGTCCCGGACTACGTGACCTACCTTACTTACCTGCTGCCGTCGGGGAGCACGGTGGGCGTGGACGGTTTCACAATGACGATGCACGAGTACAGGACCTTGAAACACAAGCTTGGCAACTTCGGCATTGAGATGAACATTAAGCTCGACTTCGCCTCGGATCTTTTCGTGCAGCGCCCGCCACTGCCCACCAATGAGGTCTGGCTCGTGCCGAGAGTGCACGAGGGGCTGTCGCGGCAAGAGAAGGTGGCCGCAGTGCGCGAGGAGATGAAGAAACTTGGCGCGACTCACTACCTCGTCTCGGCGCTCGACGACGTGGCGTGGGTCACAAACATCCGCTGCTCGGACGTGGAGTACAACCCGGTATTCTACGCCTACATGATCATAACGGCGGACGAGGAGCACCTCTACATTAACCCGCACAAGCTGACCACGGAGACCAGCAAGATGTTAGAAAACGACGGCATAACGCTCTCTCTCTATGAACATTACGAACGAAACCTGGGCAACATACCCTCTAACGCCCGTGTCCTGTTCGACCCCGAGCAGCTGAACTCCCGCTGCGCGCTGGCCATCCCCGCCGAATGCATAAAAGTGGAGAGCCGAAGCATAATAACCCACTTGAAGTCCTTGAAGTCCGACTTCGAGATAAAAAACATCAAGGCAGCCCACGTGCGCGACGGCGTGGCCCTCGTCAAGTTCGCCCGCTACATGCTCGAGAATGTGGGGCGGACGCGCCTGACGGAGCTTAGCCTCAGCGAAAGGCTGACAAGCGAGCGCGCCAAGATGCCGCACTACCTCTCGGACTCTTTCGGCACCATAATGGCTTACGGCCCCAACGCGGCCATCGTCCACTACGAGCCGACTATAGAGAGCAACGCCGACGTGGAGCCGCGCGGGCTAATCCTGATAGACTCGGGCGGCCAATATGCCGACGGCACGACCGACATAACGCGCACCTTCGCCCTCGGCCCCGTCTCGGACAAGGAGAAGCTCCACTACACGCTAACCCTCAAGGGCACGATAGGCCTCGCCACGGCCGTGTTTCCCGAGGGCACGCGCGGCACTCAGCTCGACACTTTTTGCCGGCACGCCATGTGGCGATATGGCGTGGACTACGGCCACGGCTCAGGCCACGGCGTCGGCTACTGCCTCAACGTCCACGAGGGGCCGCAGAATATAAGCAAGAAACCGATAGACGTGGCCATTGAGAAGGGCATGGTGACGTCCGACGAGCCCGGCATTTATGTGGAGGGAAGCCACGGCGTGAGAATTGAGAACCTTACCGTGTGCGTGGAGGCCAAGAAGACCTCGTTCGGCACGTTCCTCGGGTTCGAGACCATCACGATGTTCCCCATCGACACGGCGCCAATACTTACAGACCTCCTTACGCCTCAAGAGGTCAGGTGGCTGAACGACTACCACAAGACGGTGTATGACGCCCTCAGCCCCCACCTGGACGGAGATGACCTGGAGTGGCTCCGCAAGGCGTGCCAGCCGATAGGCCAATGACGTCGCCGCGGCAGACGCGGGCGGGGCTGACGACATAAATCTTAACTCTTCATAACGGCCGCCACGCGGTGGCGGTAGTTTCCTTTCGTTGTATTATTTTTGAACCATGATACACGAATATAAGAGGAAAATAAATCATCGACTGCTGACCCCCATACAGCGTTTCATGCGTCAGGAGAGGTCAAGCGGCATAGTGCTCGGCCTGGCCGTAGCCCTGGCTTTGCTGTTGGCCAACTCGCCCCTGCGCGAGAGCTACTTCCACTTTTTTGAGCAGCACTTCGGCTTCCACTTCAACGGGGAGACCTACCTCAACTTCAGCCTCGCGCACTGGATAAACGACGGGCTTATGTCGCTCTTTTTCTTTGTGGTGGGCCTTGAGCTTAAGCGCGAGTTCATAAGCGGCGAGTTGCGTGACCTGCGCAAGGTCGTGATGCCCATAGGCGCCGCCATATTCGGCATGGTGGTGCCGTCGGTCATCTTCCTGGCGTTCAACGCCGGCACGCCGACTGCGGCAGGGTGGGGCATACCCATGGCCACTGACATAGCGTTCGCCCTCGCCATCGTCTACATGCTGGGCGACCGCGTCCCACTGTCTGTCAAGGTGTTCCTAACCACCCTCGCCATTGTCGACGACATAGGCTCGGTGCTCGTCATCGCCTTTTTCTACACGTCACACATCTCCGTGCTCAACCTCGGCATCGGCTTGGCCTTCCTGCTGCTGCTTTTCGCCGCGGGCAGGCTCGGAGTGCGCAACGTGTGGTTCTACGCCATCGTGACCATCGCGGGCGTGTGGACGTCATTCTTGATGTCCGGCATCCATGCCACCATAGCCGCCGTACTTGCCGCGTTCATGGTGCCCGCCTCATCCTCAATGTCCGAGATGTCGTTCATTGAAAAGATCCGCACGCTACTCTCTAACTTTCAGAATGCCGAGAGGAACGCCTTTCCGACCCTGGAGCGCGAGCAGGTGGAGATTGTGAGCGAAGTTAAGCGCGCGGCCACGGCCGCCGTGCCTCCGTTGCAACGTTTTGAGCACAGCCTTCATCCCTTCGTCTCGTTCGTCATAATGCCGGTCTTCGCCATAGCCAACGCGGGTGTGTCTTTCGTAGACATGGATCCCTCGGTTATCACTTCCAACGGTGTGGCGGCGGGCGTCATGCTCGGCCTGCTACTGGGCAAGCCCGCGGGCATAATGCTGTCGGTATGGCTGCTGTCGCGCCTTGGCTTGGGCAAGCTGTCTACCCAGATGACGTGGCGGCGTGTGGCGGGCATAGGCTTCCTCGCCTCGATAGGCTTCACGATGTCCATGTTCGTCACGACACTCGCCTTTAGCGACCCCGCCTGCCACGTGCAGGCTAAGGTCGGCATTTTTGCTGCGTCGCTGCTCGGCATGACGATAGGTTACGCCCTGCTGAAAGGCTGCAAGGACGAGGGCGGCGCGTCCGAGGCGCTCGAAGGGGGCTTCGGGGGGAACCCCGGAAAGCCGAGCCGCAGGCGCGTTTTCCACACCCTCGTTTAACCGACATTGTGACCGACAATTCGACCGACATTTAACCGACAAAACTGGATTGAAGGGGGAGACGAAGGAGAACGAAGCGGGTCGCCGGAGACGTGAAAAAACACGAATCCGCAGCTCAGCGTGGTGCCTGCAGAAGCCCCAGACGAGCCAGAATTTTGAGAAACCCCAGGTCAAGCCCCTCATAACCCGAAGGTCGTCGGTTCGAATCCGGCCCCCGCGACCAAATCTTCACAGGCC
>SFOL01000013.1 GCA_004552385.1 Bacteroidales bacterium
GGCACATCAATAAGGTCGTTTTGCCTAAGTCTACTAAGAGTGTTGGTCATGGTGCATTTGAGTGGATAGGCAGTGAAAATGCGAATGTGGAGGATCTGTGGGGTGAAATTATGAAGCTCGATAGCATTGTGTTCGATTGCTTCGCTTCCGATCCACCTGTTATCAGATACACAAGCGAAGATGATTACAATGGAGTCTTCGATTCTAAATGTTCAGGCAAAGCTCGCCTGAATGTGCCAGCACGAAGCGTGGAGAAATATAAGAACAGCTCGTGGGCCGATGAGTTTGACATTTATGCGTTAGATCCCGCTCTCGATCCTGAGACTTCATATAACCCGGTCAGCTCCCGTGCCGATCTCAATATCGAGGTTCGCAACGGTGTAGTCAGCGTGTCGGGTGCCGACAATTTTGACGTCTACGATTTGTCCGGCCGCAAGATGCCTGCCGGCCGTCCTTTGCACGCTGGCCTCTATGTCGTCTCCACTCCTGCCGGTTCTCAAAAGGTTGTGGTAGAGTAGTCAGCGAGAGCTTATAGCCCAAGATCCTACATCCCATTTAATTCATTAAGACTCAGAGACGCGCTACCCCGCGCGTCTCTGAGTCTTTTTTTATGCTCGGCACGTGTATAAACACGAAGCATACATGTGACGACTATGTAAAATGTCAGAAACATGTCCGACCCCGCTTTGTAACATGGCCTGGTGATATTTGCATCGTCAAAAAGAAAGACAAATAACGATTGATGCGAATAATGAGTTTCATTTCTCGGTTTTCGGCCGCGTCGCTGGCCCTTACGGTGAGTGTCGGCGTGTTGGCGGGTGTGCCTGTCAAAGGTAAGGTTGTTGACAAGGCCACTGGCGAGCCGCTTTTCGGTGTCACGGTGCAGGTGGATGGAACCACCAATGGCACGGTCTCCGATATGGATGGATTTTTTGAGGTGCGGAACACTCCGGACGGCGCTTTCTCCCTTGTCGTCAAATGTTTGGGCTTCCGGTCCCAGACCATCCCGTGCGATGGCACGACGGGCGAGGTCAACGTGGCCATGCTTGCTGACGATATTGCGGTCGAGGCTGTCACCGTCGTGGCGCAGGCCGCGCAAAATACCGACAATGCGCTGCTGAGCTCTATGAGGAGCAGCCTCTCTATCGAGAGCGGCATTTCGGCCCAGCAGATAGGGCGGGCGCAAGACCGCGACGCGTCCGAGGTCGTCCGCCGTATACCGGGCATCTCCATCATTGACGATAAGTTCGTCATGGTTCGCGGACTCTCGCAACGCTATAATAATGTCTGGATAAACGGAGGGGCGGTGCCAAGCTCCGAGGCCGACTCGCGCGCTTTTTCGTTCGACATCATTCCCGCATCGCAGATTGACAACATGGTCATTGTCAAGTCGCCGTCTCCCGAGTACCCGTCTGATTTTTCGGGGGGCTTTATCATTGTGCGGACCAAGGATGTCCCGTTGAGAAACTCGGTCAGCTTCGGCGTGAGCGGCAATTTCAACACTCAGACCCATGGCCGCACTTTCCTCGAGGGGCATAAGAGCCCTACCGACTGGCTCGGGTTCGACAGCGGCATGAGGATGATGGACGGCGGCATCAAGGGCGACCTGAAGCGCATTGCTGGCGAGGGTATCGACCTCGAAGGCAACGGGTTCGACAACGACTGGCGTGCGCGGGAGCGAAAGCCTGTGTCCGATTTCTCGGCCAACCTGTCGGTCAACCACCTTTGGGAGAAGGATGGGCGCAAGGTCTCTGTGCTCGGGGCGGCCAACTATTCCAACTCTTTCCGCCGCTTCGCCGATATGCGGAACTGCCTGTTCGGGGTCTATGACACCAGCAACGACCGCAGCAACTACCTCCGCAACGCCACCGACCAGCAGTACAATCACAACGTGCGCCTTGGAGCCATGCTCAATATAGCTTTCGTCGGCGTGGCCGGGCGCAACAGGGTCGAGCTTAAGAATATTTTCAATCAGCTCGGCAAGAGCCGCTTCACGAGCCGTGTCGGGGTCAACGCGCAGGGCGACAATGAGCAGAGCGCCGAGCTGTTGTATCAGAGCCGGATGACTTACAATGGCCAGCTCACGGGCAAGCACAGGCAGGAGTGGGGCACACTCGACTGGGGGCTCGGATGGGCCAGGGCCAACCGCAATATGCCCGACCGCAAGAGGTTTCTGCTCAACGACAAGGCGGAGCCGGGTGTCATCGCGCTCTCGTCCAGCAACGACATCAGCCGCGAGTTTACGAGGCTCAATGAGGCTGTCTTGTCTTCGTTCGTCAACTATGAGCGCGAGCTGTCTTTGCCAGGATGGAACCCTACGCTCAAGGTCGGGCTTTTCGCCGAGAGGCGGTCAAGGGACTATTTTACCCGAAACTTCTTGTATAACTACGACCACGCCAACAACAACCTCCCGCAAGGCTTCGCACGGTTCGACGTCACCACGCAGCTCCTCGTGCCTGAAAACTATGGGGCGGATAAGCTCTACATGCTTGAAGAGGTCAAATGGAGGAACAACTACGAGGGCAAGAACTCCCTCTTGGCCGGATATGCCGCCGTCAATATGCCCTTCGGCCCGGTCAACGTCTACGCCGGAGTCAGGTATGAGCGCAATGTCATGACGCTCACCAGCCATACGAGAGATTACGAGGCAAGCCCTATGGATAAGGACTACAAGGGGAGCGATTTCTTCCCGTCGGCCAACATCTCCTACAGCGTTAACGACAAGAACATTCTGCGACTCGCATACGGCAAGTCGATCAACAGGGCGGAGTTCCGCGAGGTCTCGCCTTCTGTGTTCTTCGATTTCGACTTGGCATCCGACGTTATGGGTAACACGAGCCTCAAGTCTTGCCACGTCCATAATCTTGATTTGAGGTATGAATTCTACCCCTCTGCGGGCGAGATCGTCAGCGTGGCCCTCTTCTATAAGCACTTTGCCGACCCCATTGAGTGGACCTACACCGTCCAGGGCGGAACGGATCTCACATATAGCTACAAGAACGCCAAAGCGGCCAGAAATTACGGCATCGAGGTGGAGGTGCGCAAGAATCTTGGCTTCATCGGGTTGGACTGCCTCTCGGCCTCGCTCAACGGAAGCCTCATCAACAGCCGGGTTGAGTTTGAGCCGGGCAGCAGGGAGAAGAACAGGCCCATGCAGGGGCAGTCGCCATACATCGTCAATGCCGGGATCTTCTACACCTCAAAGTCCGAAAGGCTGAACATCGGCGCTCTATATAACAGGATCGGTAAGCGAATCATTGGCGTCGGCCGAAGCGTCGGCACCACGGGTGGTGACGACTCCGCCAACATTCCGCACAGCTACGAGATGCCACGCAACGCCGTCGACTTCTCTGCTAAGTTCAAGATCAATGACGTCATGGAGGCCTCGCTGTCTGTGCGCGACGCGCTTGGCGCAAAAGTCAATTTCGAGCAGCAGACCGACGCTCTCCACCCCGACGGCGCATCAAGCAAGGTGAGCGAGGTCACCAAGAGCTACCGCCCGGGTGCAAATATCTCAGTAGGGCTGAATTTTAAACTATAGTATTCAATAAGTTAACAATACAACTAACAAACAATACGACAATGAGAAAGAACAACGTTTTTGTGTGGGTGCTCATGTCCGCGCTCATCGCCTCGGCCGCTTTCACGTCATGTAAGGATGACGATGACGACCCCGACACCCCCGACGCTCCCGAGTACAACTGGAGCGAGGACGAGGGTCTCAAGGCTTGCGACAACCTCATTTTCAACGGCAACGAGATTGGCAATGGCGACCAGGGCTTCGTCTTCAAGGGCAAGCAGACCATCGCCAAGGGTGTCTACACCCTCAAGGGGTGGGTCTACGTTGCCGACGGCTCTGAGCTTACCATCGAGCCCGGCACCGTCATCAAGGGCGATAAGCTGACCAAGGCCGCACTCATCGTCGAGCGCGGCGGCAAGCTCTTCGCCGAGGGCACCGCCAGCGAGCCCATCGTCTTCACGTCGGCCGCCGATGCCGGCAGCAGGAGGCCTGGCGACTGGGGAGGCGTCATCGTTTGCGGCAAGGCGCGTAACAACCAGGCGGAGATGCAGATTGAAGGCGGTCCGCGCTCTAAGCATGGCGGCGATGACGATGCCGACAACAGCGGCGTCATCAGCTACGTCCGAATTGAGTTCGCCGGATATCCTTTCGCGGCCGACAAGGAGATTAACGGACTCACGCTCGGCTCGGTAGGATCTGCCACCAAGATTGACCACGTCCAAGTCTCATATTGCAACGATGACAGCTTCGAGTGGTTCGGCGGCGCCGTCAATTGCGACCACCTTATCGCCTACCGCGGGTGGGATGACGAGTTCGACACTGACAACGGCTTCCGCGGCAATGTCCAGTTCTGCCTCTCTGTCCGCGATCCGCGCCTTGCCGACACCAGCCGATCTAACGGCTTCGAGAGCGACAATTGCGCCGACGGCGCCTCGGTTGAGCCCTACACCACGGCCACGTTCAGCAACGTCACTTTCATCGGCCCCATGGGGCAGGATGCCAACTTCATGAACGACGACTCTTATATCAACGGCGGCTCTGTCTACCCCAACAACGGCTCAGCGCTCGGCAAGTTCCAGGCTGCCATGCACATACGCCGCTCTTCGAGGCTCTCTTGCTTCAACTCGGTGGCTTTAGGCTGGCCCATAGGGCTCATTCTTGACAGCGAGAAGGGTAACACTCAGAAAATGGCCACTGACGCCGAGTTGACGCTTAATAATATATGGTTCGCCGACATGGAGCTCCTCGCCGCCGACTGCAACAAGGCTACCGCCGACGCTCTCTATGACTACGCCACACAGACCTATGACGAGAGCATAGTCTCTTTCTCCCACTCTTTCTTCCTCGCACAAAAGGGCAACAAGCAGTGCGAGGCCGCTTCGCTCCTCCTCACCAGGCCGGAATCTAAGGTGGGCGCGGACTACATGCCTGCGGCTGGCAGTCCGCTGCTCTCGGCGGCAGACTTCTCCTCTTCCCGTCTCGACGGCTTCACGAGGGTAGACTACATCGGTGCGCTCTCTGCCTCCG
Organism: Bacteroidales bacterium; assembly: GCA_004552385.1. Lineage (GTDB taxonomy): Bacteria > Bacteroidota > Bacteroidia > Bacteroidales > Marinilabiliaceae > W3P20-009. The sequence goes on from SFOL01000013.1 coordinate 5,048, forward strand.
ACACCTGGCTCGACGGTTGGACTGAGTTCGACCCGCAAAACGCGGCCTACTAAGGCTTCCCTATAACCACGCCAAACTTGTACCAGAGAATCCGTGCGGGTTCTCCGGTACATTTTCTTTTGTAACTTTGCCCCCGCACTCGGCGTGGCGCCGGTGCTTGTGAAAAAATGTAAGCTATTTGTTTGTAAGCGCGGTGCGCTCTGTGCCTTTTGGGCAAGTGCGCGACGCTGTGCTTTTTTCTTCCAATGTCGTCTGTCTCTCAGCTCTTTGCCGACTTCATGACTGCCAATTCGCCAGAGCAGTCGGTCGCCGTGCTCGCCGCCATCATAACGTTAGGCCTCGCACTTGCCAAGGTGCGCTTTTGGGGCGTTTCGCTCGGCGTGGCTTTTGTCTTTTTCCTCGGAATTCTTGCCGGTCACATCGGCTTCAGCCTTGATCATAATGTGCTGCTCTACACCGAGACGTTTGGCCTGGCCATCTTTGTCTACGCACTGGGGCTGCAGGTGGGCCCCGGCTTTTTCAACTCGTTGCGCCAGGACGGCATGAAGCTGAACCTCTGGGGGCTCTCGCTCATCCTTGTCGGCACCATCCTCACGGTCGTCTTCTGGCAACTGACGCCTGTCGACTTGCCCGAGATGATGGGTATCTATTGCGGGGCGACAACCAACACGCCCGCGCTCGGCGCGGCTCAGCAGACTCTTAAGCAGTTCGGGCTCTCGGGCGGTGGCGCCGCGCTCGGGTGCGCCATCACATACCCGCTGGGCGTCGTCGGCGTCATCCTGGCCATGATTCTTCTCCGCAAGTTCTTCATCAAGGGTGACATCGAGACCGAGAAGTCGCAATATGCGTCAGATGAGACTTTTGTGGCTCTTTTTGACGTGGTCAACCCCGGCATAAACGGTAAGACGCTCGGCCAGATTGCAGACCAGAGCCACCTCAAGTTCATCGTCTCGCGTGTGTGGCGCGGCGATGAGGTCATTGTCCCTTCCTCAAGCACCGTCTTGCTCAACGGCGACAGTGTGCTGTCCGTCACCACCAAGAGGGAGGTCTCGGCTCTTGAGATTCTCTTCGGACGGCGGTCTGCCGAGGATTGGAACAAGGAGGGGATTGACTGGAACAAGGTCGACGGACAGATCGAGAGCCGCACCATTGTGCTTTCCAACCCCTCGCTTAATGGCAAACGCCTCGGGCATCTACACCTCGGCAGCACCTATGGAGTCAACATTAGCCGAGTCACGCGTGGCGACATAAGGCTCCTTGCCACCTACGACCTCCAGCTCCAGTATGGAGACCGACTCACCACCGTGGGCAAGGCCGAGGCGCTCGACAACGCCGCCAAGTATCTTGGAAACGCCATTCAGAACCTCAATGAGCCAAACCTCGGCTCCATATTTCTCGGCATCCTGCTCGGACTTGGCCTCGGCGCCATCCCCATCAGCCTCCCCGGCATCTCCATACCGGTCAAGCTCGGCATGGCGGGCGGACCTATCATTGTCGGCATCTTGGCCGGGGCTTTCGGACCGACGTTCCATATCATCACGTTCACCACCCGAAGCGCTAATTCCATGCTCAGGCGTCTGGGCTTGTCGCTCTATCTCGCCTGCCTCGGGCTCGATTCCGGCCCCCAGTTTTTCCAGACGGTCATACGCCCCGAGGGCTTCTTGTGGTTAGGCATCGGCTTGGCCATCACCGTCGTGCCGGTCTTCGTCGTCGGCGCCATCCTGCTCAAGATGCGTAAATTCGCCTTCGGCACGGTATGCGGCATCTTGTGCGGCAGCATGGCAAACCCCATGGCCTTGGGCTATGCCAATGACTCTGTCCATGGCGACGCGCCGTCGCTCAGCTACGCCACCGTCTACCCGCTCTGCATGTTCGTGCGCGTGGTTGTCGTGCAGATTGTTCTCATTGCGCTTCTTTAGGACGCAACACCAAATCGACTTTTATGCAAATGCCCAAAGAGCTGAGGAGATGTCTTAACATTTTGGCGTGTGTGGCCGCGTTGGCTCACGCACGTGCCTTTGCGGCTGAGCCCGACAGCGCATCGGTCCGCTCCACCGTCCTGACCGTCAGTGTCGGAGGCGGGCTTCACAGTCTCAATCCGTCCTCTTTCTCCGAGGCGGTCTCCACCGACGGCCTTCGCCCGGGCTTTTCCCTTTCCTTGGCTTGCGACTGGCCTCTCGCGCCATCTTGGAGGTTCGGCACGGGCGTCGGGATATCCTCTTTCGCCTCCCGCACCGAGACCAATGAGGTCGTCGTCACCACCGATGCCGTCGATCTTGACGGCGAATCGTTCGTCCATACGCTTTCGCTGCGCGGCGTGTCGGAGGGGCAGGACGCGCTCTTCGTCCGGATACCCTTAGTCGCCACATATCACGCGCCCGTGACGCACCGGCTCTCCTTCGAGGCCGGACTTCGTGTTTTCGCCAGTTTCCTTGCGCGTGACTCATATAAGACGCGCGGCGGACTCATCTCTACCACTGGCTATTACCCTAAATATAATCTCACGTTCGACAGTGACATGCCGGAGAACGGCTTCTATTCCGTCAGGCCCGACTACCATGGCGGCTCCGGACTCCGAAAAATAGGATGTGGCGCTGGTGCTTCGGTCGGACTATGCCGACATCTCACGCCTGCGCTCGGGCTCTGCTTCGGCCTCTATGCCGAATGTTCGCTTACTGACTTTAAGCCGTCTGGCGCAGCGGCGCAATATGATCCCGACTGCCGCCGTCGGGATGGCTACACGCCGGTTTACCATGGCGCGCTTGCTTACTCGGCCAGCTCTCTGCGGCCGATCGCCATCGGTGTGTCGGTCGGCTTGCGTCTTTCATGCGGCCGCAAAAGGGGCGTGGCTGCCACTCCCGGACCTTCCCTTCCCGCCGCCGTCCCTACTGAGCCGATTGTCGAGCCTCGTCAGGAGGACGATGTGCAAAAACAGTTACATGTGTCGCAAGCGCCCGTGGCGCATGACAGTCTGGCGCGGCGGATTGACGCCGACATACAGTCCATGATCGACGAGGTGGGCGGCATACGCTTCGACAAGGGTAGCGGCACCCTCGTCGGCGAGTCGGCCGAGGCCGTGGCCCGCATCGCGCACCTCCTGAACGCCTACCCGGCCTACAACGTCCGAATCATAGGCCACACGTGCGACGTCGGCTCGCATGAGGTCAACATTCGCATAGGCATGGAACGCGCCGAGGCCGTGGCGCGGTGCTTGGAGTACAATGGTGTCGACGACGGGAGAATCAAGGTCTTGTCGGTCGGCGACTCCGATCCGCTTTATCCTAATGACACTGAGGAGCATCGGAGGATGAACCGCCGGGTGAAGATAGAGGTCCGCAAGGTGGAGTAAATCCCGGTGCCAACTTTTAGGAATTACGCATATATCTTGTCGGTGGCATCCTTTATGGCGTTCGGCTTCCGTTGGTTGTACCATTCTTCCCACTCCTTAGCGGTTTGCCCTTTGAATTCTTGCATAAGCTCAGACATTTGTCCTACGACTTTGGGGCGTGTTCCCTGAGCTGTTTGGTTTATTTGGTTTATCAGCATTGCTGTGTACTTCGGAAACTTATAGATTGGTGTGCCTGCGTACAAAGCCATGTCCATATTGCTCAGCTTCTCTTTCATAGGTTGTTAATTTCCTCCTCTATCTCAATGATGAAATCTACGAATGCAAGGTCTAAAGCGCGGCAGATCGTGCGAAGCTCAATTATGTCAATCCGCCTTTCGCAAGTCTCTATTTTGCTTACATCACATTGGTTGACTTTTAACTTTTCTGCAAACTGACGCTGGGTCATACCCATGCGTTCTCGGCGATTGCGTATTTTAGCGATTATCAGTCGATATTGGTCGCTATGTATGCTTTTGTCCATCACGCCTTCCACCACTTTTAAATGCAAATGTCTACGATTAAAAGTCGTATTCAAAGACGGAATATTGAATAGTTGTGCCTCTGACTTTCAGAGTGTTTGGTGATTTTCTCTATAGCGTGACGGTACACCGCCGTTTCGTTTTCCGGGTTTGAAAGAATAGGCCAAGTCTGAATATCTGCGCGCTAACCTCCTAACTATCATAATTCCCACTTCTTATTCATCGTCATTTTCACCCCCTCCCTTCACACCACCTCGCCCGGGTCAACCACGATATCCTCCGTAGGCACCTTCCCCCAGTCGAACGCTTCGACGAACTCGCCCACGCTCATAGGCCTCCAGCTCGTCTGGAAGCCAGCCCACCAGCCCATGAGTCCCACCAGCTCTACGGGGCGCAGTCGCTCGCGTATCTTGTCCATGGCCAGTGAGCGCTCGCGCTTGCTCAGCCTGCTCCCGTCGGGAGCCACCAGCAGTGGGAAGTGGCAGTAGCTCGGTGCGGCGTAGCCAAGCTCGCGCAGCAGGTAGCTCTGCTCGTGGGAGGCCGACAGCAGGTCGCGGGCGCGCACCACCTCGTTCACGCCCATCAGAGCGTCGTCCACCACCACGGCCAGCTGATAGGCGTAGTTGCCGTCCGCCCGGCGCAAGATGAAGTCGCCGCGGTCTTTGGCCAAGTTGGCTCTCTGAGCGCCGTAGTGTCCGTCGACCACTGTGCTCTCCTCGTCGGGCAGCAGCATGCGCCATGCGGGCTTGCGTTTCTTTCGCAGCTCTTCCTTCTCTGCCTCGCTTAGCGTCAGGCACGTGCGGGCGTATATAGTGTGCCCGTCCGAGGCGTGAGGGGCCGACGCCGCGGTCAGGTCCTGGCGGCGGCAGAAGCATTCGTACGCCAACCCGCTTGTTTGCAGTTTGCGGAACTCTTCGGCGTATATGCCGTCCCTCTCGCTCTGGTAATACGGGCCGTGTCCCCCGTCTGTAGCCGCGCCAGCCCCCTCGTCGGCCACGAGGCCCATCCACGCCAGGTCGTCAACAATCTGGGCGGAGTACTCCGGGCGGCAACGCTGCCTGTCAAGATCCTCAATGCGCAGAAGCCACTTGCCGCCGCGGCTCTTGGCCGAGCCGTAACTCATGAGGGCGGCGAATATGTTGCCCAAGTGCATGCGACCGCTTGGCGACGGGGCGAAACGCCCTACTATTGCATCTCCCATTTTCTTTTTGGCGTTTGTGTGCAACGTGTCGTTGATAAAGCCGACGCGCCAGTCACCCTTCGCGGGGTGAGCCGGCGCGTCTTTGTCCATTTCTGCCGTAGCGGGCGGGTTATGCGTAGCGCTCGGTGCGCGTCTCGCCCTTCACGGTCAGTTTGTTAGCTTCGAGCTCTATGTTCACTTTCCTGTTCCTGGCAATGTCCATGGCCAGGTATATGGCCTCGCGCATTGATGTCGGGTCCGCCTTGTCCTGTCCGGCTATGTCATAGGCCGTGCCGTGGTCGGGCGATGTGCGTATGATAGGCAGTCCGGCGGTGTAGTTCACGCCGCTCGTGAACGCGAGAGCCTTGAAGGGGGCGAGCCCTTGGTCGTGATACATTGCCAGGATGGCGTCAAACTTGCCGAGGGTGTCACTGCCGAAGAGGCCGTCGGCAGGGTACGGGCCCATGGCGCATATGCCCTCCTCCTGAGCCTTAGCTATGGCGGGTGATATGACGGTCTCCTCCTCCTCGCCCAGCAACCCGTGGTCGCCAGAGTGGGGGTTCAGCCCCAGCACTGCTATGCGGGGGCCGTCTATGTTAAAGTCCTGCTTCAGAGATTTGTTCAGTATCCTGAGCTTACTCAATATCTTGTCCTGGGTTATGAACTGCGCCACTTTGCATATGGGCACGTGACCCGCCACGACGCCCACTCGCAGCTTCCCTGCCACCAACAGCATGAGCGCGGGGGCCTGCGCGGCCTGCTCCAGATACTCCGTATGGCCGGGGAAGTGGAAGTTCTCGCTCTGTATGTTCTTCTTATTTATCGGCGCCGTCACCACCGCGTCTATCTTGCCGTCGCTAAGGTCGCGCACGGCGGCCTCAAGTGCTGCAAACGCCGCCTGGCCCGCGGCTTCTGACGATTTTCCGAGCTCCACTTTTATGTTGTCGTCTCCGCACGTCACTATGTTGATGCGCTTGGGGTGGGCCTCGTCGGCGTCGTTTATGTTGTTTAGGCTGAAGCCCGCCACGTTGAGAGCCTTCCTGTGGTAGGCCGCGGCCTTGGGCGAACCGTATATTATCGGGGTCAGGTCCTCTATCACCTCCATGTCTTGCAAGGCTTTCATTATCACTTCGTAGCCTATGCCGTTCACGTCGCCTTGCGTTATGCCTATTTTCATCTTCTTCTGTTTTTTGCGTTGAGTGGTTTAAAAGGTCAGTGTGTACATTATGGCCTCCAGCTGCCTTATGTGGTTGCGCTTGAGCTCGCGCGAGGGGTAATACACGTAGCCGTCGGTCACTACCACGCGGCTGTTGGCCTCGTCGAGCACCGCGCGCATTATGAACGGGCCGCCCATCGCCGCTCCGTCCATCCTCCATAGACCCCGCAGCTCGGCCACGTCATGGCCGTCTTGCATCCTTTCGCCGTATTTATACACCATCTCGTCCTCATAAGTGGTCTCGGTCTTCATCCGGGAGTTGTTGGGACCTATGATGTTGGCGTACACGGCCGAGTCGCGGTGGGCTATGAGAGCCTGCTTGGTCATGCTCTCGGGTCCCGTGTATGGGTATGTGTATATTATTATTCCGTCGGAATACTCGTCAGTGTCCGACATGAACCATGACACGTCGTCCTTGCGGGCCGGGCGGCACTTGTCGAACATGTTGGGGATGGTTATGTTCACACCCCACCGTTTGGCGACTTCTGAGGTGTTAGCCCCGCTCTTTATCCGCTTGTAATATTTGACGAGCCTTTCGCGCTCCGCCTTGGTGAGGAAACTCACTATTTTTATCTCGTTCCGCGATGCTACGCCGGCCACCGCCTCGCCGCTCTTGCCCTGTATGCGGATTACAGCCTGCTGCCTCGCCCATGTATCTTTATAGAAGGCTATGGTGTCGGTCTTCATCGTGTCGGCAATGTCCACCACTATGATGTTGCGGAGCTTGTGCATATTATAGTCAGGGTCGAAGAGTCCGTGCGGCACGGCCTGCATATCGAATATCGGCTCAGCCATGGGCAGACCCAAGTACTCCTGGCCCAGGATGCGGCTCATGACGCGGCCTGCCGTGTCCTCCTGCGCGGCCTTGTTCATCACCACCAGAACCTCGCCGGCGCGCCCCGTTATCTCGGGCTTGAACGCCTGTTTCGCATCGTTGCTGCTGCACGAGGCCATGACGGCGGCCATGACGCACGCCGCCGATGCCTTTATTGCTGATTTCATTAGGTCTTTCATTTTCGTTAGTCTCCTTTCCCGTCGTTTCTCTTACGTCTTCTCTTCCACCACGAAGAAATACGGTGAAATCTCGCGGTCGTATATTATTGTCAGGCGTTGGCCTATCTTTATGTCTTTGGTGTCCATGCCGTTCCATTTCATGATGTTGGCCGCCGTCGTCTGATACTGCATCGCTATTTTGTGCAGATACTCGCCCTTGGTCACCACGTGCGTCAGCGTGTCGGTGACTATTTTCGGGGTGCCGAAAAATCCAGCAAGGTCTGGGGCGGCGTCGGGGCGGAGCATACGCTCTATGCGCAGGTAGCGCGATATGTTGTCGCGCGGCAGGGTCAGACGTTTCGGGGTGCCGTCGTATGCTATGAAATCTTTGATATACTGCGGGTTGAGCTGTTGGAGCGTCTCTCGCTTCACGCCCGATGCGCGGCTCAGCTGGTCAAACGACAGGCTCATGTTCACGTATACCGTGTCGACGTCGTCTATCGTGTAGGCGGGCTTCGCCGGACGGATGTTGTGCATCTGGTAATAGTTCATGACGTAGTTCACCGCTATGAACGCCGGCACGTATGACCGCATCTCGGGGGTCAAGTAGGGCGAAAGCTCCCAGAAGTTCTTTTTCACGCCGCCCGACCGCTCTATGGCTTTCTGCACTTGACCCAGTCCGCCGTTATACGCCGCCAGGGCCAATTGCCAGTCCCCGAGGTTTTTATACAAGTATTGCAGGTAGCGGCACGCTGCGTCTGTGCTCTTCCTCACGTCGCACCGCTCGTCCTCATAGCTCGTCACCTTCAGGTTCATCATTATCCCGGCGTGGTAGAGGAACTGCCACAGACCCATGGCGCCGCTCTTTGACTTCGCTTTCGGGTCCAGTGCGCTCTCTATCACCGCCAGATATTTCAGCTCCTGCGGCAGGTTATATTTGCTCAGGTACTCCTCGAAAATCGGGAAGTAAAGCTCGGCTCTGCCCAATATGTTAGCCAAGTGGTCGCGCCTGCGCTCCAGGTAGACGTCTATGTAGGCTCTGACCTGGGTGTTATATTCCAATGTTATGGGCGACAAGTCGTTAAGACGCTCCATGCGCCTGGCGTACACGTAGTCGGGCACTTGTGGGTTCACTCCGCCGCCTTGGTTTTGCGCCCTGACGGTGGCGTGGCATGCCAACGCCGCCGTCACCAGTGCCAGCACCCTTATCGCCGCCATGCATATGACGCCTTTGCGCCTCGCTACGTCTCCTGACCTCGGCATCGCACTCGCCTCCGCGTCTATCGCCTGTTATTTACCTATGATGAAGCGCACTATGTCCGCTCCGTTGGCGTAAACCACCAGCAGCAGGATTAGGCCCATGCCTATCGTCTGCGCCACCTCAAGGACCCGGTCGCTCGCCTTGTAGCCCGTTATCATCTCTATTATGACGAACAGCAGGTGCCCGCCGTCCAGCCCCGGGATGGGCAGTAAGTTCATCACGGCCAGTATTATTGCCAGGAAGGCGGTGTTGAACCAGAATGCCTGCCAGTTCCAGCGTGACGGGAACATCTTGGCTATCGTGCCGAAGCCGCCCACCTTTGTCGCGCCCTCCTTGGTGAAGAGCATGGGCAGCTGCTTGCAATAGTTCACGAGCAGGTCTTTGCCCTTCATCACGCCGGCGGGCAACGCCTCCCACAGGCTGTATTCTATTGTCTTGGGCGTGAGCCATCGGGTGGGGGGGCAGTTGTATATGCCCACCTTGCCGTCTTCCCCGACGTTTACGTCCAGTGTGTCGACTCCGCCGCCGACGCGTGCCACGACTATGCTAACCTCGCGCCCCTTAAGGCTGTCCATCACCATGGCGAACTCATAAAAGGACGGCGTCGACACGTAGCCCGCGCTTATGACAGAGTCGCCCTTGGCCATTCCGCAAGCCTCGGCGGGGCTGCCCGCCATGACGGAGTCAACCACCGTCGGCACCCTGAACGCGAAAAGGGCCTGGCTGTCGTCTCCGCTCAGTATGTCGCGGAAGAAGTCGTGCGGCAACTTGATACTCATGGCCTCGCCACGCCGCACGATGTCCACTGTGCATGTGTCTTCAAATATTATGGCGTTGGCCGCCTCCTTATATGTCTCGCACACCCTCCCGTTCACGCCGATCACGATGTCTCCATTCCGGAACCCCGCGCCCTGCATCACGTCGCTGAAGTCGAACCCGTTGCGACCCTCTGAGAGGGGCAGGTAGGTCTCGCCGTAAGAGTACGCCATGATCCAGAAGATCAGGGGGGCGGTTATGAGGTTCACCATTATTCCGCCCGCCATGACGAGCGCGCGCTGCCACGCCGGCTTGGCGCGAAACTCCCATTCTTGCACGGGCTGGCTCATCTGGTCCGTGTCCATCGACTCGTCTATCATGCCCGCTATCTTGACATAGCCGCCTAATGGGAGCCAGCCTACGCCATACTCCGTCTCGCCCTTCTTGAACGAGAACAGTTTGAATCCGGCGTCAAAAAACAGGAAGAACTTCTCTACCTTTATCTTGAAAAGTTTTGCAAAAAGGAAGTGGCCGAGTTCATGGGTCACCACGAGTATCGACAGGCTCAGCAACAGCTGAAGCGCCATTATTAAGTAGTCCATTTGGGGAATCTTGGGCGCGCACGAGCGCGCGTTCCGTAACTTGCTTGTGTTATTCCGTTATTTCTAATAGGTGGCGCGCCGCGTCTTAGCGCCCGTCTTGTCGGGGCGAAAAGTGCGATCCCGCGCATTATGCGAAGTTAATCATTTTATGCGAATAAGCCCGCAGAATGTTAATTTGTTGCCGCGTCGGCGCGCTTACTCCCTCGCTTTGTTACTTTTTCTTCATTGCCGGCCCCGCTTTATTTTGCATTAAGAGGTATCTTTGCCGCGCAGGTAGGCCTCGCAGCCTGCTTTTTCATTCTGATGTCCAATCATGTTTTCATTCCCTGATAACCTACGTTACGCTTTGTTCCGCCTGGCGTTCTTCGTTGTCGCGCTTTGCGCTCCGCTCGCATCTGCCGCCGGCGGAGCCGGTCGTTTCGCTTTTCGCCACGTCGGCATGGAGGCCGGGCTTTCGCACGAGAGGGTAAATTCCGTCTGCGCTGGCGGGCGCGGCTTCCTCTGGCTTTCCACCCTGTGGGGGGTCGACTGCTATGACGGTTATTCCATCACGCCTTTCACTTTGCCCGATTCCGTCCTCAGGGGCGGCGAGGTGCTCAGCGCGCAAGAGCTTGGGGCCGACTCCATGCTCGTCCGACTCTCGACCGGATATGCCATTCTCGTCAGGAATAGCTTGACTTTCAGCCGTGCCGATAGTTTCCTGAAGGCCCGCGGCGCCTCGTCCGAGCTCAATGGCGTGTGGGTCGACGGGCGGCAGAACCTCTGGATGTTGGATGGGGGCGAGGTCGTCTATTCGCCCGCCCGAGACCCCGTCTGCCGTTTCCCGTTGCCGTCCGAGGCCAGCGTCTCTTGCGTCACGTCTTCACGATTCGGACTAGCCATTTTGCTTGACGATGGGCGAATCTTGCGTTGCGCTCCGCCCGCCTCCGGTGCCGCTCCGGTGCCGCAGGTCTTCTCCACTCCAGTCCGCTCCGGCGCCAAGATTATGCGGATTGATAACTTTGGCGACCTGTGGGTCGTGTCGGCTGGTGGCGACTCTTTGTGGCGTAAGCCTATGGCGGGCAACGGGTGGGAGCTTATGAATGCGCATGAGTACTGGTCCGACGAAGTGCCGTCGGCCATCGTGGATGTGGATATCGACACCAACAGGCGGATTTGGTTGGCGACAGAGCGCAACGGCGCCTGCGTCATCGACCCGTCGACCGGCTCGGTCTCGCCGTTGCTCAGCGACCCCGCGTCCCCCATTAGCCTTCGCAGCAATTTGTGTACTTGCGTCAAGGCTCTTGCCTCGGGTGCGGTCGTCATCGGCTATCAGCGTTCCGGCTTTTCCGTCTACCATCCTTCGGCTTTCAAATTCACCCCTTTGGAGGTCTCCCCGCGTGCTTTGCAGATGCTGGTCTCTGATGTCAGCTGCATAGAGTCCGATGGCGGGAGGTGGGCCTACGTGGGTTCTAATGGTGGCGGCGTTTTCAAAATTGATGTGCTGAGCCGTGAGGCTGAGCGGCTGCCGTTCGCCAAGGCCGATGTGGCAGAGCGGCTTGCCGCTTTGCCCGACGGCTCTCTGTGGGCTTTTGTCTTAGGGCGTGGCTTCGCGCGCTACGGGGCGTCTTGTGCGTCCGGCCGTGAGCCTGCTGTGGAATATTTCGGCGACAACGCCCGTGTGCCCGATCCTTTGGGCGCGACGTCGTCGGCCGGCGTGGTGGCCGCGTCGCGCTCGGGGTGCCTCTGGGCGGCCGTCGGGCGCAAGGTCATCGCCTTGCCAAATGCGACTGACTGCGCGGCGGTCTTTGACAGGTGCGCGGTCGCCACTCTCGAAGATGAGGTCGTAACCATCCGCGCGGGGCGCGACTCCGCATCCATGATTATCCTGACGCGCTCGTCTTTTTTACGGGCGAGGCTTGTCGACGGGGCTGTCGCTCTCGAGCGCCTGACGGACTATAACCTCAAGGCCGACAGGCCGTCCGACATTTGCGTCGGAAGCTACGGTTTCTACTGGGTCGCAGTGTCCCGCGGCGTCGCCGTGTTCAACAGGCCGGATTCCACGGGCCTGGCGCACCTGCTTCGCGTTGTCTCTCTTCCTCAGCCCGCCATCGCCCTCGAGGCCGAATCTCGCGGCGGGGTCGTGGCCGCCACCCCGTCCGAGGCTTGCGTCTTCAGGGTGTTCCCCTCGCAGTCGGTCGAGGGCGGCTACAGTATCGTCTCCGGGCGTTACAACGCGTCGAGCGGGCTTCTTGTGGGCGTCAATTCGCCGCGCGCTATGCGCGCCATGCCTTTGGGCGCTGTCTGGATCGGAGCCGAGAACGGGGTGAATGTTTATGTGCCGGATGTTAACGACGACAGCCCCGTGCCTGTCGCCTCGTTCAGCCGCCTCGCGCTCAACGGGGGGCTCGTCATGCCCGGCGAGCGCATCGGCGGCGTGTGCCCGCTCAGTCGGGCTTTGCCCTTGTGCAAGCAAATAGTTTTGCCTTGCGGGCATGGTCAGTTTGTCGTGGACTTCTCGGCGCTTGGCGTGCCTTCGCCCGAGTGTTACATGTACACGTGCGAGCTTGTCGGCTCGGACTTGCCGCCCGTCTCGTTGATTTCCCCGTCTTTCAAGATCCCCGATCTGCCCGCGGGGCGGTATACACTGCGAGTCGTGGCCATTGACCCTGAGGGGCGAAGGTCACCTCATCCCGCCCAGCTCGACATTGTGTTCGAATGCCCGTGGTATGACTCCCTCTCTGCGCGCGTGGCCGTTGGGGCCGCCCTTGTCCTCGTCGGCTTCGTCCTCGCGTTTCTGTGTGGCAACGTGCGCGGGCGGCGCAAAATGAGCGCGCGCGCGGAGCATGCGACGACCGAGGAGGACGTCATGGCTACGATAGGCGAGACGTACGTGGCTTCGGCCGAGTTCTCGTCCATCGTCCTCAGGGCGGTGGCTGCCAATGTGGCCACGTCTATTGACGCCCTCACCGACGACATCCGAGCCGCCGCCAGCGCCCGAGGGCTGTCTATGGCGGATTCCTTCGCCATCCGCAATCTTACCGACCGCCTCATTTCGGCCAATTCCGCCCTGGCGTCCGTCGCAGGGGCCAGGGCGACCGACGACGACGGGGCTTCGGCTGATGGGGCAGTCGGCCGACATGACATTGTCGCCGTCACACGGACCATCGTGCGGCAGGTGGCCTCGATAACCGGCACGCGCCAGACGTTCGGCTTCTCGTCCCCGCTGCGCAACTGCGTCCTCGATTTCGACCTTGAGGCCTTCCGGCAGCTCCTTATCGATGTCGTGGTCGACGCCATTGTCTCCACGGCCGGGCAGGGCTTCGTCCGCGTCATGGTCGAGAGGGGCAAGTACGGCACCGACCTTGTCTCCGTGTCAGTCTCCATCGGCGGGGGGGTGCCAGCCTCGAGCCTGTACTTCGCCACGGAGTCCGATGACATAGCCTTGCCGCAAGAGGTCGAGGCCTGCTTAGGCAGGCTGCGGGCTAAGATCCAGACGTGCGATTTCGGCGACGGCATTCAGCACGCTTTTATTCACATCCCTATGTGATGACAAGTGATGTTGAGTCTAATTTATTCTGGTGAAAATTTGATAAAAAAACATCATCTCCGTATATTTGCGCCCTGATTAGCGTCTTGTGCCATGCCCGGCCGGGCTGACCAATGGCGCGTTATGACGTCCATGTCGTAATAAAACAAACACATAAAATAGAGCTATTCTTTCAAAATGGCAGCACTTCAGACTCTGAGGAACAAGGCGGCTGTGTTCATCACGGCGCTCATCGCTTTGGCTCTCCTCGCTTTCATCCTCACCGATTTGCTCGGTAGCGGAAATAGCATTTTCGTAGATCGTGAGACCTTGGGCGTGATTGACGGACACAAGGTTAAGGCTCAGGAGTTCCAGCAGAAGATTGAGAACGCTGAGGCCATCTATAAGATTGAGAACAACTCCGCCTCAATCCCCGAGCAGAGGCAGAACGAGCTCCGCGAGAGCGTCTGGCAACAGGAGATCGCACAGGTCACCTTCGGTGAGCTCTTCAAGAACGCGGGCGTGGATGTGTCTGACGCCGAGGTGCTTGACATGGCCATCGGCGACCATATCGCCGCTCCGTGCCGACAGCTCTTCACCAATCCGCAAACCGGTATCTTCGATCGTGAGATGGCTATCAACTACCTCAAGCAGGGGCGACACTCTGATGCTCATTTCGCTTTCTACTGGTCCGATCTCGAACAGAAGCTCCGTTTCCAGCGCAAGTTCCAAAAATACGGTGCGCTCATCGCGCAGTCCGCTTTCTGCAACAAGGCACAGGTCGAGCTTGCACAGGCCAAGCTCTCCAAGAATGTGGATGTCAACTTCGTCAACGTGCGCTACGCCATTGTGCCGGACAGCACCGTGGCAGTCTCCGAGTCCGAAATCAAGGCTCGTTATAAGAAAGACCGAGAGATATATCGCGTGAAAGAGGGCCGCGACATTGAGTATGTCTCTTTCCCCATCCGCCCGACAGACCTTGATCGTGAGGACACCCGTAAGGCTGTCGAGGAACTCAAGGCCGACTTCGCAAATCCTGAGACCAACGCTTTCAATTATGCCCAGATGAACTCTGAGGGCGACGTCGACTCTCGCTATTACGCCGCGTCGCAGCTTAGCGGCACACTCAAGTCTTTCGTCGAGGGCGCCCAGGTCGGTGAGGTCTATGGACCATACCTCGAGGGCGAGACCTACAAACTCTCACGCCTCGCCGACGTGGCAATGCGTCCTGACTCCGTCAAGGCGCGCCATATCCTCGTCCAGGAGAGCAAGGAACTGGCCGACAGCATCTATAAGCTCGCTAAGAATGGTGCCGACTTCGCTGCTCTTGCTCGCCAGTATAGCAAAGATCCGGGCTCTGCCGTGAATGGAGGCGACCTCGACTGGTTCAAGGATGGCGTAATGGTACCCTCTTTCAACGAGGCTTGCTTCACTGGCAAGGCTGGTGACATCGTCCTCGTCGAGAGCCAGTTCGGCTACCATATTATCAACATCCAGGCTCGCGGCGTCGAGGTTAAGAAATACCATGTCGCCACAATCGAGAAGACCGTGCAATACAGCTCTCGAACCCAGCAGCAGGTCTACGCTCAGGCTCAAACCCTCGCTTCTAAGATCAAGGACGGCCAGTCTTTCCAGGCTGTCATCGACACCTCAAACATCATCAAGCGCGTAGCGCGAGGCATCGCCTCAAGCGCACAGAGCGTGAACTCTATTACACATGCGCGTGAGATCGTCAAGTGGGCCTATGAGGCCGAGGTCGGCGATGTCTCAACCCTCTTCCCTTGCGATGACGAGTTTGTTCTCGCCACGCTTACCAAGATCCAACCCGAGGGTTATGCTGACGTCAACGATGTCTCAATCTCCATTGCCGCGCAAATCCGTCGCGACAAGAAGGCTGAGGCCGTCACGGCTGCCACTCAGGGCATGACGCTCGCCCAGATCGCCGATAAGTATGGCCTTAAGGTCGACTCTGCCAAGAATGTCAACTACAACGCCAACAGCGTGGCTGGTGCAGGTATGGAGCCCGCCCTCGTAGGTAAGGCCGTCGTGGCTGAGCAGGGCAAGGTGTTCTCTGCCATCAAGGGCATCAATGGCGCTTACGCCATCGAGGTCGTTGCCGCCAATGACGCGCCTGCTTCAGAGGCCGAGTCGGTCAAGTCTTCCTATCAGTCTCGCCTCCGCAGTCTGCCTTACTACCTCCAGCAGGTGGTGACCGATGTGGAGATTGAGGACAACAGAATCAAATTCTATTGATTTCGACTCTCTGATTTTCCCCCGCTTGATTCTCTCGTATGGGAGCGCGGTGAGTGACTTTATAGCGGCCGTCGCAAGCTGTGTGCTTGCGACGGCTTTGTGTTGCAGAGAAACATACCCAAGATGACCATTTTAGATAAGTACAGGGCAGACGAGCGCATCGCCAAGTTGCGTGACTTCTTGGTTAAGTCAAAGGCTCCAGAACGGCTTCTCGTCAAGTCGCTCGTGGCCTCGGCAAGGGCGGTGGCCGTAGCGGCGGTCGGCGTGGCGAAAAATGTGGTTGTTTGCGCCGAAAGAGACGACGCGCCCTATCTCTATCATGATCTCTGTTGCCTCCTTGGCAGTCAAAATGTTTTTTTTCTCCCTTCCTCTTTCCGCCATGCCCCAAAGTCCGATGGCTATGACGCTCAGAATGTCCAGTTGCGCACCGAGGCTCTCGCGCACTTCGCTTCCGACTCCGAGGTGACAATCGTGACCTATGCGGCGGCGATGGCTGAAAAAGTGCCATCCACAGCCTCGGTCAAGAACGACTTCATCACCCTGCGCCGTGGCGACAAGATAAGCCTCTCTTTCCTTGTCGACACTCTGCTTGAGTATGGTTTCGAGAGGTCTGATTTTGTCTATGCGCCGGGGCAGTTTTCTGTGCGGGGTAGCATTGTGGATCTCTTCTCTTTCGCTACCGACTCGCCTACACGTGTTGACTTCTTTGGCGATGAGATTGACACCCTGCGCTCGTTCGACCTCGAGTCGCAGCTATCCACTGATAAGATTGAGAGCGTCAACGTGGTTCCTGACCTCGGAAGGGTTGACAAACCGTCGTCGCTCACCCCTTTTTCTCAGTCCATCCCCCCCGACGCGGCCCTATGGATGGTCGATGACGATGCCGTGCGTGATATGCTCAATGCTCAATATGACGCCGTGACCGTGGCGGCATCGAAAGACGATACCGATCCCGACGGCGCGCCGCTCTCCATTGACCTTTTCTGCACAGCCGACCAGTGGGACGCTTCCGTCGCTTGTCCGCGCATTGTACTTGCCAACGCCAAGGGCGAGGCGGACATTGACTTTCAGATTGTCGGACAGCCTCTCTTTAAGAAGAACTTCGACCTCCTCGAAGACGACATATACTACAAGTCCGCCGACGGCTACCAGGTCTTCATCTTGTCAGACAATAGCCGGCAGTTGCAGCGTCTCCGCTCCATCCTCGGAGAGCGCAAACGCAAGCTGAATTATTCTGAGATGCAGCTGTCGCTCCATGGCGGCTTCGTCGACAAGAGCCTGCGACTCTGCTTTTATACCGACCACCAGATCTTTGAGCGTTTTCAGCGTTTCTCGCTCAGGAACGACGGCATGCGCCGCCAGCAGCAGAGCATAACTCTTCGCGAGCTGAGCGAGCTCAAGATAGGCGACTACGTCGTACACATAGACCATGGCGTGGGCGTCTTCGGAGGCCTTGTCACTCAGCATATTGGAGGCAAGACCTATGAGTCCATCAAGCTGACCTACCAAGACGGCGACACCCTCTACGTCAACGTGCAGTCCATGCACAAAATATCTAAATACCGAGGCAAGGACGGCATTCCCCCTAAGGTCAACAGACTCGGTTCTGCGCATTGGACGAAGCTCAAAGAGAGGGCCAAGAGCCGTGTTAAAGACATTGCCAGGGATCTCATCGAGCTATACGCCAAGCGAAAGGACGAGGAGGGCTACGCCTTTTCGCCCGACTCGTATATGCAGCAGGAGCTCGAGGCGTCTTTCCTCTATGAGGACACGCCCGACCAGTATAAGGCCAACAAGGCCATCAAGGCCGACATGGAGCGTAAGGCGCCGATGGACCGCCTCGTCTGCGGAGACGTCGGGTTTGGCAAGACGGAGCTGGCCATCCGCGCCGCTTTCAAGGCTGTGTGCGACAGCAAGCAGGTGGCGGTGCTCGTCCCGACCACAGTCCTCGCCTTCCAGCACTATAACACTTTCCGTTACCGTCTCGAAGGGCTGCCGTGCAAGGTCGAGTATATTTCGCGACTTCGCAAGCCCGCCGAGGTGCGTGCCGTCATCAAGAGGCTCGCGGAGGGCGATGTCGATATCATCATCGGGACTCACCGCCTTATTGGCAAAGATGTCAAGTTTAAGGATCTCGGGCTGCTTATCATTGACGAGGAGCAGCGCTTCGGGGTCGGCGTCAAGGAGAAGCTGAGGCAGCTGAAGGTCAACGTCGACACGCTCACGCTCTCCGCCACGCCCATCCCCCGAACTCTGCAATTCTCGCTCATGGGGGCCAGGGATCTCAGCGTCCTGGCAACACCCCCGGCTAATAGGCAACCCGTCGAGACCATTGTCCAGGCCTTTAGCGAGGATTCGATGCGCGACGCCGTCAACTACGAGGTGGCGCGCGGAGGCCAGGTGTTCATAATCAATAACCGCATTGAGCACCTCATTGAGCTACAGCGAGTGCTTGGCCGGCTGCTGCCCGACGTCCGCTCTGTCGTCGCGCACGGGCAGATGGAGGGCACGCAGCTTGAGAGCATCATGCTCGACTTTATTAATGGCGACTACGACGTGCTTCTGGCCACTACCATCATCGAGAGCGGGCTCGACATACCGAACGCCAATACGATTATCATAAACAATGCGCACCTCTTCGGGCTTAGCGAGCTCCATCAGCTCCGCGGGCGCGTCGGGCGAAGCAATAAGAAGGCCTTTTGCTATCTTTTCGCGCCGCCACTCTCCACCCTTACGCAAGAGGCGCGCAGGAGGCTGCAGATTATCGAGGAGTTCGCCGACCTCGGCTCGGGCTTCAATATCGCCATGCAAGACCTTGACATCCGCGGTGCTGGAGACGTCCTCGGGGCTGAGCAGTCGGGCTTCATAACAGACATGGGCTACGAGACCTACCAGAAGGTGCTCGCCGAGGCCATCATTGAGCTTAAAACCACCGAGTTCAAGGAACTTTTCTCGGGCGATAATGTGGCTCAGAATGACGCTTTGCCCCAGTTCGTGGCAGACACTCAGGTCACGGTCGACGACGAGGCGCTCCTGCCCGACGACTACATCTCGAGCATCTCTGAGCGAATGAAGCTTTACAGGGAGCTCGACGCCATGACCAAGGACGAGGATATTGACCGCTTCTGCCATGAGCTGACCGACCGTTTCGGACCCGTCCCGCAGTCTACGCTCAACTTGCTCGAGGTCGTCAAGATCAGGAACAGGGCGCAGGGCCTTGGCGTCGAGAAGGTCATTATGAAGGAGGGGGTGGCCTCGTTCCACTTCGTGTCCGACCGCAACTCGGCGTTCTATCAGTCGCCGGTGTTTTCTGCCATCATCGGGTGGATTCAGGCCAACCCGCGCCGTGCGCAGCTACGCCAGACCACCGATAAGCTCTATATGAACATTAAGTCCGTTTCGACTCTTGCCGAGCTTAGGGGGCTTGTCGACTCGCTCTCAAATTTCGTGGGTTGCCAGTGCAGGGTGGCCGAGACCCCTGCCGCCTCTTAGGCGGCGTTTCCCGACTCATGCGACATGAATAAGTCCCGCCCGGCTCCTCGCGTTGTGCGACCGAGCCGGGCGGGACTGTTATTATTCGCCTTAAGCAGATTGACTACAGCAGATTGACTACAGCAGATTGACTACTTGGTGGCGTAAAACTTGTGCTTTATTATCATCCACGCCTCCCGTGTCCACAAGACGAACGAGGAGCATGCAATTATTATCGCCCAGTCGGCCACGGAAATCCCGGTCACGCTAAAGAACTTCTGGAAGCCGGGGATTTCAACCATTGCTACTTGACCAGCCAATATTATTGCGGAAATGGTCAGCAGGCCCTTGCAGCCCTTGAAGTGCAATGCGCTCAGCCCCGTCTTGAACGCGCGTGCGTTGAAGAGGTAGAAGAAGTGCGTCATGACGAACGTGGTGAACAAATACGTCAGCTCTTTGGCCGACATGAATTTCTTGCCTACCATTGAGAAGTTGCCTGTTATCAGGTCCTTCATCGAGTTCACCTCCGCATGCTGGAATATGAAGAGCATGCCGAGCAGGAGCAGGAAGAAGAAGAGGCCGACGGCCACTATCTCCACCATCATCTCGTGCGTCAGGATGAACTCTTTGCGGTTGCGAGGCTTGTCTTTCATCACGCTTTTTGACGGGGGGAGCGAGGCCAGAGCCATGGCGGCGAAGGTGTCCATTATCAGGTTTATCCACAGCATCTGCGTCACCGTCAGCGGCGACTCTACGCCCATGAATGCGCCGCACAGCACCAGCAGGCACGCCGTCACGTTCACCGTGAGCTGGAACAGCAGGAACCTCTGTATGTTCTGGTAGAGCGAGCGGCCCCACATGACCGCTTTGCCTATGCTTGCGAATGAGTTGTCTATTATTGTTATGTCGCTCGCCTCTTTGGCCACGCTTGTGCCGTCGCCCATCGAGAGTCCCACGTGGGCGGCTTTCAGGGCGGGGGCGTCGTTTGTGCCGTCACCCGTCACGGCCACCACGTGGCCGTTCTTCTGCAGGGCCTCCACCAGGCGTTTCTTGTCCATAGGCCGCGCCCTGCTTATTATCTTGAGCTTCTCCACCTTCTCGGCCAGCTCCTCGTCGGTCAGGCGCTCAAACTCCGGGCCGGTCGTCACGTTGTCGGCCCCGTCCTCGTCGGTCCATAGGCCTATCTGGCGGCCTATCTCCTTGGCCGTGCCGGGGGTGTCGCCCGTCACGATCTTCACAGCTATGCCCGCATCTTGACACTCTTTCACAGCGTCTGGCACGTCGGGGCGCACCGGGTCGGCTATTGCCGCGATGCCGATGAATGTCAAGTTGTTCGCCACGAGCTTGCCGTCTTGTATGGCATCGTTTGGTGTGTCGATATATTGATATGCGAAGCCAAGCGTGCGCATGGCGCGGCTCTGATATTCCGTCAGCCGCCTGCCTATCTCCTCTCTTGTCGCGCTTTCGCCTGTGCTGGCGCATAGGGCCATCACCAGTTCGGGCGCGCCTTTCACGTAGACTATCTTGCGCCCGGCCAGTGCGCCAGACTCCACTACCGTGGCCATGTATTTGCGCTCGGTCGAGAAGGGTATCTCGGCCAGCACCGTGGCGGTCTCGCGCAGCTTGGCGTAGTCTATGCCCTTGTCGTGCATCCACAGCAGGAGGGCCGCCTCGGTCGGGTTGCCCATTAGGCTTGGTTTGTCCGGCTTTGTCAGGTCCAGCTGGGCGGTGGAGTTCACCGCTATGCCTTCGCAGAGCAGGGTGCCTGTTCCGCCGGCGGCGTCGCCGTATATCTGCATGTCGTCCACGCGCATCTGGTTCTGCGTCAGGGTGCCCGTCTTGTCAGTGCATATCACGCTGGCGGCGCCCATGGTCTCGCAGGCGTGCATCTTGCGGACGAGGTTGTTGGTTTTCAGCATACTGCGCATGCTGTATGCCAGGCTCAGGGTCACGGCCATGGGGAGACCCTCCGGCACTGCCACAACTATGAGCGTCACGGCGATCATGAGCGTCTGAAGCAGATAGGCGGTGAACCTCACCCACTCGAAGTCGGCGTAGGTTATGAAGAACATGACCACGCGCCCCACCACGATGAGGGTGGCTATCACGTAGCTGAGTTTTGTTATCAGGTTGCCAAGCCCGTCGAGCTGCTCGTTGAGCGGGGTGCGGACGCTTGAGTCTATCTGGGCGGCCTCGAACACTTTGCCTTGCTCAGTCTTGTCGCCTACGGCGGTCACCTCGCCTATCCCGTGGCCCTCCATCACTTTCGTGCCTTTCATCACCATGTCCGGTTTGTAGGTCGCGTTGGGGTCGAACTCGGCGGGGTCGGTGCTTTTGGGGCATAGGGGCTCGCCTGTCAGTGTCGATTCGTCGACGCTCAGCATGGTCGACTCCATAAGGTGTATGTCGGCCGGCACCTCGTCGCCCGCGTTAAGTATGACGATGTCGCCCACTACCAAGTCTTTGCGGGCCACTCGGGTCGCGTTGCCTGAGCGGATGACCTCCACAGGCTCGTCGTCGTTCACCTGGTTCAGCAGTGAGAATTCTTTGTCCGCCTGCCTCTCGAAGTAGAACGCGAGGCCCGTGGCGAGCAGTATGGCTATGAAGATGCCGACGGGCTCGAAGAAGACCTCGCCGCCAAGCCCGAGCCCGACATACTCATATATTGATATCCCGACAGATAGTGCGCAGGCTATCATAAGTATGATTATCAGAGGGTCGGTGAATTTTTCAAGGAACTGCTTCCATACGGGTTCCTTTTCCGCCGGGGTCAGTATGTTGGCTCCGTGCAGCTTGCGGCTTTCTTCCACTTGTTCGGCCGTCAGACCAGTGTGGCGTCTGTTGTTGCTCATTAGTCTCTTATGTGTGTGAAATCTTTACTGCTAATATTATCCCTTCAAAATTACCCTTTTAACGTAATAACGATGTTACATATACATTAAAGTTTCGTGTTTTAACTAATAGGAAAGTGAACACGTATGGAACGAAAAAGCCCCGCCCCCACAAGTCATCGGGGCAGGGCTTAAAAGTTTTCCGTGGAAATTTATTTTGTCAGGAACGAGTTTAGCAGCGATGCCAGAGTCTTTGCGCTCTCATCTCGCCCCCATTTTATGCCGGCTGATTTCACTGCCGACTTCCACTCACCGCGCCTTGACTCGGGAATTATGCCGCGCACTGAGCGGGACGAGGCCTCCACTACAGTCTCGCCCTCGGCTGTCTCCACCACCACGAGGTGTTCCGTCTTGATGGGCAGGTACTGGCCATTGCCGCGGCTCTGCAGCAGTATGCCATGGCTTGTCTGATTTATGCCGCCTATCTCTATAGATGTCAGCTCCCTGCGCCCCGAGGCCGTAAGGGTTGTTCCATAGGCCCCAGTGCCAGACATCAGTTTGTTGAAGTCGCCATAGGACTTTTTCAAGATCGTCACTTTGCCCTCCCGCGCCAGGATTTGGCAAAAACAACCGTCCACTTTCACGAATACGCTTGAGCCTATCACTGCGCTGTCTGCCACCTCGCCAACTGACGTTATCTCGTCTCCATTCAGTTTGTGGAGGTCCCCGTGCAGCAGGTGGATGTTGAGCATCCCTTTGTCAGCCTTGCCGCCTGCTGAGTACACCTCGCCAGCCATAAATTCCGCAAATGCGTAAGGCCAGAGCGTCGTAGGCTCATACTTTTGGGCGAGCAGGTGCGCTGATGCGCAAAGTGATATGATGAGGGTGAAGAAACTCTTCATGACACACACATTTTTATAGTTGCTGACTCTTTTACTTCACAAGCACCATGTGCCTTGCCGTGCGTGCGCCGCTCTTTATCACGAGCGAGTACACTCCATGCGACAGCCCGCTGAAGCATGCCGACGCGTGTTGCGCTATTTTGTTGATGCCTACTAATTTGCCGTCGACCGAGAACAGTGAAGCGCTTGCGGCCTCTCCATGCGTCGTTATGGTCAAGACGCCATTGGCTTGCGATATGCTCGCCTCCGTTGCCGTGTTCTCCTCTATGGCTGACGCTTTGCCCAATGTTATAGTGACTTGCTGCGTGAATTCAGCCAGCGTCTCCACGTTTGTGGCTGTTATGTTCACTGAGGCAAACTTGCTTGAGCTTTCCGCCCCGTATTGCTTGGCGAAAACATCGTTTGTGACTAATTTATCCCCATCTACTGAAAATGCGGGGTCCGACACTTTTTGCGTCACGGGGTTCTTTACGCCCGAGGCCGTGAAGGAGAACTCGCAGTCGTCTTTGTCAGTGTCCGCCGTCAGCGTGGCCACCACAGTGCCGGCGGGTGAGCCTTTGGCCACTGTCGTGCTGCTGAGCAATATCCCTGTTGGCGTGCCAGTGGCGGGGGCGAAGTTTATGGCGCACTTCTCGCCGCTGTTATACTCGTGACCCGAGATTGAGAAATAGCCGTTGCCATTGCCTCCCCAGCCAAAGTTGAAGTGGAACAGGTCCGACGAGTTATATCCGTCCACGTTGAAGCAGTGTCCGCCAGAATTGCTGTAGCCTGCGTATATGAGTGGGCGGCCCGCGCTAAGCTCGCTCTTTAGCAGGTCCACCCATTCTGATGCCGAGTACTTGTCTTTGCTCACGTTCGTCACTTTGTTCGAGTAGCCGAAATATGTCTTCAGCGCATACGGCACCACGCCCATGTATGTGACTCCAGAACCGTTTGGTGAGTATCCCATCTCTACCGATACGCCCAGATGATAAAGCAGGCGTGCGCACTCTTCACCGTCTGACTCTGAGTTCTGGGCGTTTATTATTTCGTTCCAGTTGTATGGCTCTTCGTTGTCATAGTCTACCGACAGCACGCCGTAGTTCTCGCTTTTGTATGATTTGTAACCCACCGGCCTTGCGGGTTTGCGGTATACCGACATCGCCTGTCCCATGCCCACTGCCACGCATCCTACGATGGCGTCACCCGCAGTCCCCGTGGGGCAATATTGCCTATACTTGCCGCTTTGGTTCCAGTTTACCTTCACCAGGGGCGACACTTCCGTCGCCGCCTTATTCGTCTTGGGCACCGTGTCGTTGGCCCATGAGGCCGATGGCTTGTCGCCACGTGCGGAGCGTATCTCTATGTCGTCAGCAAAGTGGCCGAGATAGGCGCGCAGGTTCGGGTCTATGGAGGTCGCGTCCAGCCGCCCCTCGACGGAGTATCCTATCACGGGCGCTATCACGTCATCAGCCGCCACCAGAACCCAGCCCTCTGGGGCGAGACTGACCACGTACATCGCTTTCTTACCGTCAAATTCTATTGGCTCTATGCCGCTCGCCTCGTTCTCTACGCCGGCTATGTTTCGCAAGTAGGCCTGTGCGTAGGCCTGCGCCCTTTCTGGCGATACGGGTGCTGCAAAAGATGCTGCCGACACCGCGAGGGCCGTTATTGCCATTGAAGTTGTTCTTTTCATCTCTCTTTCCTCCTCCTGTTAAAAATCCACAGAGGCCGCTACCGCGCTTTGCGGTAGGCGACCTCTGTGGTTGTGTGTCTATTCTGTCGCGCCCCGATGGCGCAATCTGCTGTTGGCTCCCATTATTTACGCACAAGTTTGGCATTCATGATGTAGTCCGCCGTGCCAAGCCCATCATAGTATACCATCCAATATGATGTCGCGGCTGCTTTACCGTTTGACAGGAAGCCTATGGTTGCCATCTCTTCGCCATCCGATTCATCGTCGAGCAAGTATACGTCAACTTTGTCGCCTTTGTAGTCCGCTTTGCCTATAGACTCATCTATGGAAAGCGTATGAGTCAACGAATTATAGATGCCAAGGGCTGTCGCCGGGGTCTCAACCACGTCTGCGCCAACGCCACTAAGACTTACAAGGTACTCATATCCGTCGCTTTCACCGCCGTCGGCTATCGTCCACTCTGCTGTGTGCTCCACAGAGGCCTTTTCTGAGTAGAGGTTGTATGACGCATCGTAAGTGCCTACAATCTCTGAGAGCGGTGTTGTGGCGGACAGCGTCAGCATGGTGTCGGCGGCTATCAAAGTCAAGGCCTTGCTGTAGTTCCCGTCCACGTCTTGCAGGGCTGCCGAGTCAAGAGTCAGGGCGAAGCTTTGGCCTGCCATCACTTCAGCAGGGAGCGATACG
>SFOL01000073.1 GCA_004552385.1 Bacteroidales bacterium
GTGAGAAAGATATTCTCTGTCGTGTGTATTTGCGCGGACGATTGGCGGAGCAATTCAAAATGCGTCGGGAAATATTCCATCGCTTCTTCGCACAAGGGTGGATGGAGAAATGAAAACTACGAGGCTATCCGCACTTACAAGCGCGAGGTGGAGAAGCTGGAACGCGCCTACATGTAGGCACGCTGGTACGAAAGAGAGGAGAAAAGAAAGATGGAAGTGAGTAAAGAGCTACAACGGAAGATTGACACCGCCTACGAGCGATTCAGATGGGCTGCGAAAGAGGCGGAACGCCTGTTCGACATGCCGTTGGTCGTGCGATATAGTGGCGGGAAAGATAGTGACGTCATCCTACAACTCGCGAAGGAGAGCGGGGTGCCGTTCCGAGTCACGCACAATCTCACCACGGCTGACCCGCCTGACAACGTGTACTACATCCGACGCGTGTTCGCGCGCCTACGGGAGGAGGGGATCGACTGTCGCATCAACGTACCGAAGCGATCGTTATGGAAGATAATGCGTGAGACACTGGTCATCCCGTCGCGGATTATGCGCGTGTGTTGCAGTGAGTTGAAAGAGAGAAAGATGCCAGATGCGCCATACATCGTGACGGGTGTGCGGTGGGCGGAGTCGGCGGGACGCCGCGCCAAGAGCGGGATTGCGATGGTGCATACCGCGTCCGCCCATACACGGGGGGGTGAGCAAGTTGCCGCCGCCGCGGGGCTCCTCACTACGGACGACGCCTCCTCGCGTCGCCTCTTCGAGCAATGTCAGATGAGGGGTGTGCGTGTGCTTAACCCCATTATCGATTGGTCGGACGACGATGTGTGGTCTTACCTCGCCTCCCGAGGGATAGAGGGCAACCCACTCTACAAAGAAGGATGGACGAGAATAGGGTGTGTGGGTTGCCCGCTCGCGGGTAGGCGTGCGCGGGAGCTCGCGTTCGCCCGTTATCCGAAGCTCTACAAGGCGTGGCACGACGCGATCTCGTATGTCATCGAGCGACGGCGGCAAATGGGAAACCCGATGTTTCTTGGGGGGAAGGAGGTCGAGACTGTGGACGATGTGTTGGGCGCGTGGGATGGGAAAACCCTTAAGGGAGGATGGATAAACACATGAGAATACCGACGGTCGTGTCGCTTTTTGGGGGTGCGGGTGGAATGGATTGGGGGTTCATACAAGAGGGGTGGTTGCCAGCCTCCCCCGCCCACGTCGTCGAGTGCGACGCGACGGCAGTTGCCACCTATAATGCCAACGTGAGCGCTGCGGTGATGATGGGGGATGTGGTTCCGACTGACATAAGGGGATGGGTGCCGCCGCCCTTGCCAGTTCCGCCCTTAGCCGTCATTGGCGGATTCCCTTGCCCCTCGTTCTCGCGGGCGAGGTCGGCGGTCGCCCGTTCCAACCCCCTCTCGTCTGGGATGGAGATTGTGGAGGAGACGGCACGGGTCATCGCCGCCGTCCTCCCGCCCGTATTCATGCTGGAGTGCGTGCAACAGTCGCGCCGACACGCGCTCCCGCTCCTATCGCTCCGCCTCACCGACTACAGCATTACCACCTACGACATCGACTTTTGCGACTATGGCGTGCCGCAACATCGTAGAAGGATGCTCTACGTCGGGGTGAGAGGGGGTGTGGGTGTTTTGCCGCCCCCGCCAACTCCTCTACCACCATCCGAGTGGAGAACGGCAGGAGACGCCCTACATGTAGGTGCGGTTGGAGGAGCCGGCGTGGCGCCGCCTATTATGCAGTTCATCCCACCCGGCTACAACTACCACACTGCGCGTCGAGCGGGACTCATACCCGAACACATCCTATCCACCATCCACCCATACCGCATGGAGACGTATTACCAACGCCTCGTCGCAGACAAGCCCGCCTACACGGTGTGTGCGGGTGGTGGTGGTGGGTCGTATATGTACCACTACGCCGAGGGTGGTCGTGCCCTAACAAACGAGGAACGCGCCGCGCTACAATCGTTTCCTCCATCCCCGCCGTGGCGATGGTGTGGTGGTAAGACGGCGGTGAGAAGGCAGATTGGCAACGCTGTGCCGCCAGATGGCATACGCCCGTGGGCGAGATGGCTGGCGTCGGTGGCGTCGGAGGCGTCGGAGGCGTCTGAGGCGCGAAAAGTATGACTTTTTTATGACATTATAACAATTTTTTATGACTTTTTTATGACATTCTACCCAACCCCACCCTCCACTAGGGCAAAAAAAATTGAGAGAACGAGGATCTAACTACCCAACCCCACCCTCCTTTTTTACAAGACTTTTGTAAAAAAGCGCAGTGTAGGGCAAAAAAATTGAGAGAACGAGGATCGAATTCCGCTCGCCAGACAAGAAAGGATGGAGGGGGGTCGTCCGATTCGGTCGATTCGGTCGCGATTTCTCGATTCGATCGAGTCGATTCGGTCGATTCGGTCGCGATTTCTCGATTCGATCGAGTCGATTCGGTCGCGATTCGGTCGCGATTTCTCGATTCGATCGAGTCGATTCGGTCGCGATTGGTCGCGATTTCTCGATTCGATCGAGTCGATTCGGTCGCGATTGGTCGCGATTTCTCGATTCGATCGAGTCGATTCGGTCGCGATTGGTCGTGCTGAGGCGTGCTGCGGCGTGCTTGGCGCGTCGATTCGGTCGCGATTGGTCGCGATTTCTCGATTCGATCGAGTCGATTCGGTCGCGATTGGTCGCGATTGGTCGTGATTGGTCGTGATTGGTCGTGCTGAGGCGTGCTGCGGCGTGCTTGGCGCGTCGATTCGGTCGCGATTGGTCGTGATTGGTCGTGCTGAGGCGTGCTTGCGCGCGACACACAGCCAACACCGAATACAAGGCGCAAGACACAAAAAAGCCCGATTCCTCAAGCAAAGAATCGGGCAAAATACTATCGCAAGGCGTCGCGCGACTGACGCTAGCTCCTCACGTAAATACATGTGCAAGCGCTCAAAACGCTCTTTTAGGTCAGGCGCGTCAATGGTGCATAGTGATGACAATGTCTGACCGTCAGCATATTGCGCGCTATATTTGACAAAACATGCGCATTCATGAGCAATCATAAACGCCATTTTGAAAAGCGATTGGAAACGACGATCCCATTTGTCGGGGTCTATATCGGCGTTGTCTATCGCTCGCGACGCGATACCGATGAGACATAGCCCGATCAAGGCTTGGGCGTATGATGCGTTGCGGCGCTCGTCCTCGAATGTATACTCGCGCTCGATGATTTCGTCGATGGAGCGTTTTCGCGTGCAAGCTAAGGCGCGTTTTACGCATGATTCGACATCGAAATAATCGCAAGTTGTCGCGCTCTCGAATGTTTCCCAATCGGCGATCGTTTCAAGGTATGCTAGCCGGTCGCCCACTTGTCCGAGTTGTGCTAGGTTAGTCACATAAAAGAGACTATCGCTCAGGCGTCGCGAAACCTCTAATTCATTTTGAATTTCTAGCGCGTGCAAGTGCTCGTTACTCGTTAAGCGGGCAATAATGGGTCGAATAGTTTTCGTGTTCGTTGTCATGGTGTTTTCCTTTTCGTTTTGGTTGTTGGTGGGGCATTCCCTACGAATGCCCCAAATATTGAATATAACGCGATTTAAGGCGCATATACGCAAGAGTGAAAGAGAACATCATTAAAAGGCAATTTCGCCTTTATTTGCCGTTTTATTGCGTTTCTTTACCGAATTATCGCTAGTAGGTCGTTTAGTTCGCTGTCCAATGTCGCTAGGTGATTCAATCGGTTCTGATAGTGTTGTCGCTGCGCGCGTCGGGCTCGGCTCGTTTCCGCTCGTCGGTGTATCGCCGCAAGGCGTCGCGCTGTTGTCGCTGTCCGCGCTGTCATTTCCGAGGTGCTTGGCTCGCTCTTTGTCAAGGGCTCGTTTTCGGTCGTCATTGCTGATGCCGTCAAAAGCGGCGCAAATATGGTCGGCGTCGTTGCCTGCCGCTTGCAATTCGCGCAACTTGGCAATGTCTTGCAAGGCGTCGGCGTCGTGTTGTAATTTGCCGTCTTGATCGAGGAGCCGCAAGGCGACAGCGCAATCGGTCGGCATAAAGCCGCGTGTCCATAGTATGTCGAATAGCTCCTTGTTGGTATGCGGTAAACACGCGCCTTTATCGGTTCTGTCAGCTTGTCTAACAAGTATTCTGACGGCCGCGGCTCGGTTCTGTCTGTTCTTGTCATATATACCGCTAGCGTTATCGATTGCGTAGCGTAGCGCGCTCGCGTCAAATTTGCCGCCATTTGCCGCGCTCGCGATTGCGTCAAGGTGATTTCTGTTTGCGATTGGGATCTGATTTGCCATGTCGGGGGCAAGTTGCAAGGCCGCACAGAAATTGATGACTGTATAGAATTCATACCATGCGACAGGCAATGCGATTGGCTTTCCCGCCTCGCGTTTTCCGCTTGCGTCAATTGTAATATATGATTCAAGTTGCAATACGTAGTTACAGAACTCAGCGCTTGTTGGGAATGTCGGGCAATCAGGTCGCGGCAATTCCTCGCGCTTGACTTTCGGCGAATTGCCATAAATGTTTTGTGGTGTTGTTGTTGCGATAACTTGCCATGGTTTAATAAATGCCATTGTTTTAACTCCTCATCAGAAAGGGTTCGTGAATAAAGGCGCGTCTTTAGCGCGCCGATGAAAGAAAAGGCGACGGTCGCGGCGATTGCTACTAGCATTGTGATTGTAAAGGCCGTCGTTAAAAAGGGGGAAAAAGTAGTCAATGCGTACATGATGATGTCTCCATTCGTTTTAATTGTTGTTGGTGGGTTAATCGGCTCAGCTGTTCTCTTTCTGCTATTCTGTTGTCAATCGTAACGAATGGGTTATCACCGCATCGCGTTATGCCTGCACTATAGGCGCAAAAAAGAAAGGTGTCAAGCTTTTTTTTAACTTTTTTTTTTCGTGGGTGGTTGGGCGCGTGGGTGGAGCGGCGGGATGGGCGCGTGGGTGGGCGCGTGGGTGGGCGCGTGGGTGGGCGCGTGGGTGGGCGGCGGGATGTGGGTGGGTGTAGGTGTGGGTGGGCGGCGGGATGGGGGCGGGCTGGATGGGGGCGGGATGGGGATGGGGCGGGCTGGATGGGGCGGGATGGGGATGGTGCGCGAATCGAGCTCCCAGGTCGTCCCCATCCCGGATTCGGATTGCCGGCTCGGGTGTGATACATAGACCGACTTTCAGGATTCCAGGCTCCCAGATGCGCGCGTGTTTTGGTTGGGAGAAGCCCCGCGCTCCCCACAAGATGGTAGGAATGCCTCTAGGAGCTCATAGGAGCCTCTAGGACGCGTTTGTTCGCAAAAGTAGGGCAAACACCTTAGGATTGCCTAAAACGCGAAATAGAGCCCTTCTAGGGCATCCTCGTCGATGTGGGGTGAGATGGGCTGGTGTGGGGCGTTGGAGTGTGGGATGGGGGTGTTGAAGTGTGGGATTGGGAGGTGAGTAAGCCCCCCACACTCCCCGCAAGATGGTAGGAATGCCTCTAGGAGCTCATAGGAGCCTCTAGGACGCGTTTTCCGGCAAAAGTAGGGCAAACACCTTAGGATTGCCTAAAACGCGAAATAGAGCCCTTCTAGGGCATCCTCGTCGATGTGGGGTGAGATGGCTGGTGTGGGGCGTTGGAGTGTGTGGTGGATGGGATGGTGCCGCCTCAGTCGCCCTCGCCGTGCGGTGGGGAGGACTGGGATGTGTGGATTCCCCACCCCAACCCCCCTCCCATCTCCAGAAAAAAAAAATCGGGGGCTCCATCCAACTACCCTGGTTCCCGCCTTTTTATCTCTCCACCTACCAGACCAAAAGTAATCCTGACATGAGAAATTCGAAACTCGCCCACACTCAGGCGGGCTTTTAATTTCGAGGACGGCTTATCTTACCCCATACACCGCAAAGTGGCTCTACAAGCCATTATCCGCATCCTAGCCAACCTTGCCATTTTTACAAAAGTTTTGGAATTTGTAAAAAAGAAAGATAGGCTATCTTTTTAATTTTTTTCCATCTTGTCGGGGCGTGTAGATGTGGCGGAAGGCGGCAACCGAGGCGGGCGCAAGTGTCGCCCCATCCCCATCCGGGGTACCCCACTTTTACAAACATTTTTCCATCCACCCCTTCTTTGTCAAAAACAAGAAAAAAAATCTTTCCCTCCCCTGGTATAGAAAATAAAACATCTAGATGTAAAAAAATAAAAATAGAAAAACATCTTATAGAAAAAGTTTGAAGTTGATTTTTCCAAACATTTTGTAGGAATTTGCCTTCATCTTTGTAAAAAAAACGTGTGCATCCGCCCACCCGACACCCCTCCAGGCGAGGCGTGGCGCGGCTTTGCGCATCTCAAATTTTTACAAAGATGGGTCGAAAAATAAGATAAAGGGGACTGTTTTATCTTTACTGTCGTATAAAAAAATCTAATTTAATTAAGACTTTCTACAAACATCTTGCAAAAAGTATCTATTAAATTATATTTTTTAGAAAAAGTTAAAAGAGTGGTTGCCATCTTTATCTTATTTTTACTCTAAAAAATTAAAGATAAATTAGACTTTTCTACAAACATCTTGCAAAAAAACCCATTTACCTATACATCCGCACCCATAGCAATATCGCGTTGTCACTATTTATCTTTAAGTTTTTACCCGAAAATAGGCAAAAAGCTGGCATGTATCTTGCTAGAAAAACAAAAAACTTAGTTTTTTGTTTTACAACATCTTTGTAAAAGTGTGCTAAAACTTTTAATTTTTTAGTGACTATCCCGTATCTCGCGTGCGAGGCGGTGCGAGATAGTCTCTAAAAAATTAAAATTAAATCATCCCCTAGCGGCGTGCGAGGCGGGGCATCCCCGCACAAGGCGGGGCATCCCCATCCCCTAGCGGCGGGCATCCCCATCCACACCTACATGTAGGTAAGGCGGCGTGCGAGGCGGGGCATCCCCGCACAAGGCGGGGCATCCCCATCCCCTAGCGGCGGGCGAGGCGGCGTTCGAGGCGCATCATCCTCCTACCTACTGGGTTGTCCTTCTCCATCGGGCAATCGCACGCCGAACGACGTACCATATCCCAGGGCGTCATACCAGCACCCACCATCCAATCCAACCGCCAACTGGGCTCGTCATATCCCATCCGCCACCGCACCAGCATCTCGCGTTTCTCATTCTCCACCGCGCGGCGGTAGGAGGCGTAGGTGGGCGTGGTGTCCATCCCCTCACGCAAGCGGCGGGCGATTGCCCGACACTGCTCGACCCACCATCTATCCACGCCGCGAGGCGGTATGCGATACGCTGTATCCCTGGCGCAATACGCCGTGGCGGGCGGCATGTAGGCGAGGCCATCTTCCCAACCCTCCGGACACTCGCATGTCCATCTGCATATCGGCCACAATTCCGTAGTCTCCGCTAGGGGTAGCACGTGTAGCACACCACACGCCGAGTAGAACATTATCCCGCCAAAGGTCTCACCTTTTGGGGCGTCCAACCTACCAATCCAACCCGCACCGCCTTTATCTGCTCTGGCGAATAAATAACCGAGGGGCTTCTCCATTGTCGCACGCACGGAGGCGGGCACTTCTATCTTCTCGACTCTCATCTCACACCTCCAAACCCAGTTCCAATTCACCATCTCGCACCACATCATCCGCCTCGGGCTTCGCCTTCCAAAAGTTCGCGGCGACGGCTTCTTTCCACACGGCATAACGCTCCATCCATTCCTCCGCGGGCATGGCGTATATAAGGCGCGGTGCGGGAGAGTCATCCAACCTCGGGTCGTTGTAGGCGCGCTCCCCACCTCCACTTATGTCACCGAGGCGGGCGCCACCGTCCTCATCCATCCACAGGCACACACGCCCGTTACCGTTGATATCCCACTCAGGCGCGTCGAAAGGCGGGGCGACCACATCTCCCCACACTCGCTCCACGTCCGCCACGTTGAAGCGCACATCTTCCATCTCCAGTTCGTGGTGGGCGATCACTAGCGCGTCATCTCGTTCTTTCACAATAACGCACCCCGTGGACGTTTCCACCAGCATCCAATATCCATTCTTCGCCAAGATGTGCATGTCTCTGTGTAGGTGTGGGCACGCGGCAACATCCAACACTTGGCGCAACGCGCGCATATTCACACGCACACCGCTCTTGTAGTACATCTCAATCAGGCGGGCACCATAGAGTGTGGGGCTATCCTCCTCGTGGGGCACTTCTACTCGCGCCTCCCTCGGCTCGACCCACATCCCCGACCCCGCGGCGTGGCGATAAAACCCTGCGTTCTCTCCGATATCCCGCAACACGTCCACCGATACGCAACCCATCTCACCGTCACGCACCTTCACAAGACGCTTGAGAGTGGCACGCGGTATCCTAGCGACTTCCTGCCGCCCCCTCGTCGTTATACCTACGGCGTTCATCCACACACCTTTACCATTGTCTGTTCCACTTACCTTAATCATATCTTTTCTCCTTATTAGTAGGTCGTTATCTTACTTTACGTGCGGCGATGTTGCTCAAGCTATCCGTACCCGGCGTGCGAATGGCGACACCGTAGCAGTCCCCCACTATCCACCAGTCCTCGACGATGCCACACTTCGTTGTGCGACGCGCATCCAGTATCTTTTTGCCGGGGAACACATACTCCGATACGCCATCCCACACGGCGGGCACTCGGGCTACCGCTCTCGATATCTCGTTTTCCCACATCTCTATTGGGGCGCGGTTATCGCCGAGGCGTAGTGCCCATCCATCTCGTCGCAACACCAGCTGCACGGAATCTTCATCCGCGCCTTTGCGCGTTATCAGTGTGAGTACTTCGCTCCTCATCTGCAATACGGCGGGGCGGGGGAACCGCATCATCCCTAGGCGCAACATTTTGGCGAGCGCGGCGTTGTAGCCATCTTCATCCTGATCGACAACCTGTCCATCTATCGTCTCATACGCCCACATCCCAACATTCTCGTCATACCATCCATGCATGACGCCTATCGCCTCAAGCCCACCAGCCGTTATCCATTTGTCGAGGGTTTGCACAGACTCGAAACGCTCCCCACTATCCTCGATGAGGCTGTCAATCTGCCTCAGCACGTAAAACGGCACATCTTGCAACATGCCGACCGCCTTTTTGGACAATATCTTAGTCCACACACCGTCACACAAACTCGATTTCATTCTGATTTCTACCATCTCTCATCCCTCCTTCTTATAGCCACTCGTATTGTTCCAGCTCTAGGACATCCCACACGTATCGCACTTGGTCATCCGAGCAGTATTTTATCAGCACTGTGGCGCATTCATCCCACGTGCCGAACACCTCGTTTCCCTTGTTCGTTTTAAGGCAAAGCGTCACCCACTCAGTCGCGCGTTCGAACATGGCGTTGTTGTAGGCATCTTCATCCTCAAAGCGCTCGTCTTCGCCAGCTTCCCATCCCGCATCCAACTCATACACGGCGACGAGTTCGGTAAAGTCGCTCTCATCTAATTGCCGGGCTAGCCAATCGCACACCATCTTGTGCATTCCCATCTCCGGATCCGCTTCGCCGTACTCCGCCAACACGTCGAACATCCTGTCCTTGTACAACTTCTCAACCTCTCTGAAATATCTCGTCTCCGTCATGTGGGCGAACTCTTCGAGGGTGGGCGCATCCCAATCCGCCTTTGATAGCAGCTCCTTAAAGGCGTCCGCCCAATAAATCTCGCCATCTGAGCATATGTCGTCGAGGTATTCCATCCACGGTACCATGTCGCCCGGGTTCGCTTCGAGGTAATCTAACTTCACATGAGGCATCTCACCTTCGAGCATCCCGCCGTTGCCAAAGAACACGCTTTTGATGAACTCGGGTGTTATCCCGTGTTCCCGCCCACACACCGAGAGATTTCTATCCTCATCGTTGTACTGTTGGTCTGGGAACATCCAACACCTCATCACCTCCACCGCGTATCTCACACGGTGATTCGCTCTTTCGGCGATGACAGCCATCCATTCGTTTTTCGTTTTCGATTCCATCTTGTTGTTCTCCACTGTGTGCCGACATCTCGTCGGGAGGCGACCACCGCCATCCCGTCTTACGTCGGCTAGTCAGTCGCGCCTATTCGTGGCGTGACGTCGTTGGTTATATCGATTTAATTCTAACTTGTCAATAATAAATTAAAAGGCGACGTGCTTTTTTGCGCGCCCACGCGCCCACGCGCCCACGCGCCCACCCACGCGCCCACCATCTCAGGATGGAGGGCGTAGGATGGTGTTACTCTCCCCACTTTTTGGCGATGGCAACATCTTGAGCCCATAGCAGCTCATCGTTTATCCCAGCCGTGCGCATGGCCGCGACAATTCCGTCCGCGAGAGCGATTCGCTGATATCCAATCGAGGGGCTATGCATGGGGACGCATCCGCATGTGAACGGAACATCCACCATCTTGTCTGAGGCCTTATCCCACGCCTCGATCGTGAAATGGTCTACACCACCGTCGCCCATTGTGTGTACACGCAAGCGCAAACAGGCATCCCACTGGGTTGAGCATAGGGCAAACATACTATTGAGGTATCCCACATGTACCGCGTAAGGTTGAGACAGCCCACCCAGAGCCTCTATCTTACCAATGTAAATCGTTTTGTCTGACTTGTAATCCCAATCCGTAGCAAACACATTGCCCGACGGCATAACGAGTAGTATATCTTTCCCACGCAAACGACTCCTATACGTGTGAACTATCCCAAGTAGCGCATCCGCATATCTCGCGTCGGGACTAGGCGTGGCGTGCCATTTCTTGTACAAATCCTTTAGCGAGTGGGTCATTATTCGTATCTGACCTATCCCAAAGGCGACACCTACTTGCATATAACTACCGAGTTGCCAGACCATCCAACCGCGCGTGTGATACATATCTTCTGTCCGATTGGCGAGGTTACAGATCCCTATCTCACCTCCACACTTCGCCATGCCGCGCAACAACCCGCGCGGTATCTCGACTTGTTCACCTTCTGCCATATCCAAAGGCGCGTCTCGTCTCTCTGCGGCGAAGTACATCCCGCGCGCGACGTAGGCGACCTTATCCTCGAACATGAGTAGTTGCACGAGGCTCTCGTCGTTCGGGTTTACATCTTTACGCGCATCGATCTTGTCTCTAGCCACTACATCTTTGTACATGGCGGCGTACAACTCACTATCCACCGACGGTAGATCTTCGATCGGCTCGAAATCGCCGCGATACTTTATCTTCAATCGATCGCACTTGGCTCTGTAGCACTCTTCTTTCGCATCCGCCAATGCGGCATCCGCTTCTTTTCTCGTCGTAAGCGCAATCTCGCATCCGTCGTTCGCGGCGGACATCTTTTCCTCTTCCTCCATCTTTATCTTGTCGCGATACGCGGCGGCATTTTCTTCCGCCTCTACGACGTTGTTCTTTTGTATCTGTGCATCGTAGACCATCCACATAACAACGCCGCATCCGAGGTTTCCGCGATTGTCGTAGTCGGGATTGCTATCTTCATCCTCGAAGTAATCGCCAAGCGTGCAATATCCCGCATCTGGCTCTGGATTGAGGAAAACTGGGGCACCCAATCCATATCCAGAAAAGATCGCGATCTTGTTGTAAAGATCCACGTTGAGGCACATCTCACCGCAAGCGACCGCGTCTTCTATCCGCAATGTTGCGACACCTTCCGCCGCGTCTTTGCTACCATCCGCATTGATGTACGTGATAGGATACGTCCTCTTTATCGTATCCATTGTCATATATTTCGGCGGCGTATGTTTTCCCGTTCGCTCCTTCGGTATCTTAACCCACAGACCATTATCCGAAATGCATAACAGCCCGTTCTTCGGGTAACTATCTTTGCGAGACGGCATCGCGCTCGGCATCGGCGGCGTTATCGGTTTTGCGGTTTTCATGTTTTTGATCGACAGTCTGTTTGCAAAATATCAGACAGAAGTCGTCTGCCTTTTTATGGGGCTTGTAATCGGCAGTATCCCCTCTTTTCTGAAAGAAGCAAACGGTGACGAACCGTTTAAAAAAACTAATTGGCTCTATATTATTCTTGGCTTTGCGTTTGCAATAACACTTGTTTTGCTTGGATTTTTTACGGGCGAATCCGGTACCGGAGCAGTCGCGGCAAGCCGTGAACTTACT